>NZ_QUIX01000015.1:0-38889 GCF_003480365.1 Butyricicoccus sp. AM32-19
AGTTGTGACTTCCAGCGATTTACCAAGAGTAAAAAACTCTCAAAATTTCAGGTTCGCACTACAACCTTGTTCATATCGAACAAAAGTTTAAGCACATCGTTGTTTAATTTACAAGGTACAATCTGCTGTTTTCAAAGAGTTTTCACAACTTTTCGTTGTTCTTAACCGCTCATCAACAGCTTATTTAGTATATCAAAACCAGAAGCATTTGTCAAGAACTTTTTTCAAATTCTTTTTTTCAGAACCTCAATCGGTTCTAAATCAAACTTTTCGGTTTTGCGCCTGTCTCTGAGAGACAGCTTTAATAGAATACCAAATCCGACAGCGAATGTCAAGCACTTTTTTCAAACTATTGAGATTTTTCTGAAAACGTGATAAGATAATTGCACGATACTATAATAAAGCCGAACACCCGATCGAACAGTTCACCGGCGTGTACGTTGTCAGGCAGCGGCCTGACGATGCGGCGCGGTACGACGACAATTTACCGCCAACGCAGAACTGCCTGATCATGATTTCTGCCGCTGCACAAGGCTGGTCGTATTTCGACTTTCTGCGCAAAATACTGGAAAGCCGCCGGCAATTATATCTACTATTATATGTAAGGAGCAGACCATGACCGCACAGGACATTCTCAAACAATATTTCGGCTACGATTCGTTCCGCCCGGGACAGGACGAGCTGGTTCGCGCCATCCTTTCCGGCCGGGATACGCTCGGCATTATGCCGACCGGTGCGGGAAAATCCATCTGTTACCAAGTGCCTGCTATGCTGTTCCCCGGTCTGACGCTGGTCATTTCACCGCTCATTTCGCTGATGAAGGATCAGGTCGGTGCACTCGTGGAGGCAGGTGTGCCTGCCGCGTGCATCAACAGTGCGATGAGTGCGGAGGAATTCCGCGATGCACTGTACTTCGCCGGACGAGGACAGTACAAGCTGCTGTATGTTGCGCCGGAACGCCTGACCGCCCCCTCGTTTCTCGAATTTGCCAAGCGCGTACCGATTTCGATGGTCACAGTCGATGAAGCACACTGTATTTCTCAATGGGGACAGGATTTTCGTCCAAGCTACCTCAAAATCCTCGACTTTCTTGCCGAACTGCCCGATCGGCCGCTCGTTTCCGCGTTTACGGCAACCGCAACGGCTGAGGTGCGTGACGACATTGTACAGGCACTCGGTCTGCACGAACCATTCATCAAAACCACCGGTTTTGACCGTCCAAATCTGTATTTTGCTGTCGAACAGCCGACCTCCAAGGGCATGAAGCTGCTGCAGCTGCTGAATGAGCGCAAGGATAAAAGCGGCATCGTCTACTGCTCCACCCGCAAAAACGTGGAGGAGATCTGCGATCTGCTGCTCAGCCGTGGTCTGCCCGCCACCCGCTATCACGCGGGTCTCGATCCTGAGGAGCGCCGCGAGAATCAAGACGATTTTCTGTACGACCGCAAGACCATTATGGTCGCTACCAACGCATTCGGCATGGGTATTGACAAGTCCAACGTATCGTTCGTTATCCACTATAATATGCCGAAAAATATGGAGAGCTACTATCAGGAGGCCGGCCGTGCCGGTCGAGATGGTCAGCCTGCCGACTGTATTCTATTATATAGCGGACAAGATGTGCGCATGGCCGAGTTTCTGATTGAGCGCAGCCACGAAGCCGAGGACGAAACCATTGACGAGGCCACCCGTCAGCAGCTCATCGCGCGCGACCGCGAACGCCTGCGGCAGATGACGTTCTACTGCACCACGACCGAGTGCCTGCGGCATTACATTCTGCGCTATTTCGGTGAAAATTCGCCGATATCGTGCGGACACTGCAGCAGCTGCGACACTAATTTCGAGGAAGTGGATGCAACCATGGACGCACGAAAAATCCTCTCGTGCGTATACCGACTGGATGAACGCGGCCGTGCGTTCGGCAAAACCGTCGTTTCCGCCATTTTGACCGGCAGTAAGAACGAAAAAATCACGCAGTTCCATCTGGATACACTTTCCACCTATAATATCATGCCGGACAGCACCGCCGTGTATGTCCGTCGGCTGATCGACATGCTGCTTGAGCGCGGACACCTCATCGCCGACCCGGACCGCATGAACGTGCTCGCGCTCACCCGCACCGGTAACGCGCTCATGCGCGGACGCGGCGAATTCCGCGTCAAGCTGCCCAAGGAGAAAAAGCCGGCAGCAGCCAAACAGTATGCGGCTCTTGTGGAAGATGTGGATGAAAAGCTGTTCGATGCGCTCCGCGATGTACGAACCCGCCTTGCAGCACGCGCAGGCGTGCCGCCGTACGTTATCTTTTCCAACGCAACACTCGCTGATATGGCCGCAAAACAGCCATCGAGCGAGTTCGATCTGCTGTCCGTCCGCGGCGTAGGCGACGCAAAAGCAAGGCGGTACGGCAAGGAGTTTCTGGCAGCGATTCAGAAATACCGGGATGGAAACCTTGGAAAATAAAGCAAATTGAGAATTAAAAACGGTATTGCCTTAAATCCGCAGGTGCTATCCGCAACCACCGCGCAAACGAGTTGCGCAACATTGTTATCCCCCCGGGGACCTTCTCTTGCCCTTCGGGCAATTCACCTTGTGTTGCGCCTGCGTAGAGTAAACCACATGTGCAGCAGCAAAGTATCTGGCACTGCGAATAAGTTGAAAAAGAGACGGAAGTAAAAATCCTCTGCCGTTCCCCTATTTCGGAGCGGTCGCCGGTCTCTGATCTGCGCCAGACTAAGAAATAAAGGAAACGGGATTCACAAGGGTGGAAACCTTGGTGTCCACCCTTGTGCCCGCCGCCGCAGGTGCGGCGGGTCTCTCAGCCAAAGATCAGAACTCATTCTCAATCCGTCAGCAACCCGCTGAAAATAAGTAAAGCCGACAGGCACACCCATCGGCTCAGGAAAAAATATCAGCCGTTCTGCTGATCGTTTTTCTGATTCTGCTGCTGATTCTGCTGCTGATTCTGCTGACCCTGCTGGTTCCGGTTCTTGTTCTGCTTGCTCATTTGGCTCACCTCGTTTCGTTTGCAATGCTATTCTGCACCGCAAACGCGAAAAATATACTCGCAGGACTTGCAGAATAGCGAAAAACCTGTTAAAATTGTTCTGCGTGTTATACAGTTAATATTTTAGATGATATAAAAGAAAGAAGGACACTCATCATGTCGGGACATTCCAAGTGGAATAACATCGCAAAGCGCAAGGGCGCAAACGATGCAAAAAAAGCAAAGATTTTCACCAAAATCGGCCGTGAAATGGCAATCGCAATCAAGGAAGGCGGCTCCGCTAATCCGGATTTCAATGCTCGCCTGCGCGACTGCATTGCAAAGGCCAAGGCCAACAATATGCCGAACGATAACATCAAGCGCACGCTCGATAAGTACTCCGGTGCAAACGGTCAGGTCGATTACGAGGCAAACAACTATGAAGGCTACGGCGTAGGCGGCGTTGCAGTCGTTGTTGAGACCCTGACAGATAACAAGAACCGCACCGTTGCGGACGTTCGTCACCTGTTCGACAAGTACGGCGCAGGTCTGGGCGCTTCCGGCTGCGTATCCTGGCAGTTCGATAAGAAGGGCGTTATCATTATGGAGAGCGAAGGTCTGGACGAGGACGCTGTTATGATGCAGGCGCTCGATGCAGGCGCTGAGGATTTCCTCGTTGAGGAAGGCGTTTTCGAAATCTACACCGCTCCGGATGATTTCTCCACCGTTCGTGAGGCACTCGAGAAGGAAGGCTACACCTTCGCACAGGCTGAGCTGCAGATGGTTCCGCAGAACTACATCACCCTTGAGAAGGAAGAGGATATGGCGCAGATGCGCAAGCTGCTCGACAACCTCGAGGATAACGACGACGTGCAGGCAGTTTGGCACAACTGGGAGAATGAGGATGATTACGAGGGTTAATGCCCCGGTCAAAACCGCATAAAAAAGCACCGCATACCGAGGTATGCGGTGCTTTCTTCACTTTCTCACGAACTTCACCGCGCTCATTGCAGCCTCGGCGCCGTCTGCGACGGCCTTTGCCACCTGCAGCAGACCGCCGGTGCAGTCACCCGCCGCAAACAGGCCGGGCACAGCCGTCGAGCCGTCGGCGTTCGCCTTGATGCGCGTGCCGTCCAGCTGCGCGCCCAGCTTGCGGGCAAAATCGCCGCTGCCTGCGGTGCCGTAGGCGATGAACACACCGGAAACGTGCAGCGGTTCTCCCTCGGCAAACGCCACGCGCGACACCAGTTCATCGCCCTCGACCGCGCTTACCTTTCGCGTTTCTGCGCGCAGACCGTCGGGCAGGTCGGCAGGCGGCTCGCTGCCGTTCGTCAGCAGCGTAACAGACCGTGCCACCGACAGCAGCACTCGCGCTTCCTCGAGCGCATACTCACCCTGACCGAGCACGGCAACGTCCTTGCCGCGATAGAAAAACGCGTCACAGATGGCGCAGTAGCTGACGCCGCGGCCCTCAAATGCGGCTACGCCCTCGATTTTCGGCACTGCACGCGGCGAACCGGTTGCCAGAATGACCGCATCTGCGTCAAACACGCCGTCCGCAGTCTTAACCGTGAAGCCTTGCGCCGCATACTCAATACCGGTTACCTCGGTCTGCCGCAAAACTGCACCCAGACGTTCGGCCTGCTTCTGTCCACGCTCGAGCAGCTCTGCACCGGAAACCGGCTCAATAAAGCCGAAATAATTCTCGATCTTGTCCGTTTTGGCCAGCGCACCACCGTCCTTATACAGAACGGTTGCCTGCATGCCGGCGCGTACCGCGTAAATCGCAGCACTCAGTCCCGCCGGTCCACCGCCAATGATAACAATGTTGGGCATTCTTTTGTCCTTTCCAAATTGAAAATTGAGAATGGAAAATGACGGATACACGCAATGCGCGATAACTTAATTCTCAATTATTCATTTTCAATTCTCCATTATTTTGCGGTTTTCTCGTCAAACCACTGCTGATACGCCTTCTGCAGCTTATCGAGCAGTGCAGGATCCTTGCCGCCGAGCGGCTTGCCGTCCAACTCGCATGCGCCGACGCAGTGCGTGCCGGTGGACAGGATCATCACCTCATCTGCGTTTTTCAGCTCATCCACAGTAAATGGTGCAATGCGGGTCGGCACGCCGAGCTTGTCGCACAGCGTAAGAAAATGCTTGCGCGTAATACTCGGCAGAATAAGATTATCCGCCGGAGGCGTACAGAACACGCCATCCTTGAGAATCGCCAGACCGGAATGTGCGCCTTCGGTCACGCGGTCGCCGCGGTGGAAAACGACCTCGTCACAGCCCGCCTCAACAGCCTGCTGCATTGCCATGCAGTTCGGAATAAGGTTGAGCGTTTTGATGTTGCAATGCAGAAAACGCGTGTCCTCGACCGAAATCAGCTTGTACGGATGATCCTGGCGGTCCAGTCCGCACGGCTCGGAAAATGCCATCAGGCTGGCCTTGCCGCCCTTGGGGAACGCGTGCATGCGGTGTGCCACTGCACGCGTGGACTGCCAGTACAGCATATGCGGCGCATCCGAATCCAACTGAGACACCAGCTCGTTCAGCGTTTTTGTCAGCTCGTCACGCTGCATCGGCGGCTCGATGCGGAGCAGCTTCAGACTGTTGTAAAAGCGGTCCAGATGATCCTCAAGCTCGAAGATTTTCTTGTTGTTGACCATCGCCGCATCGTAAACGCCGTCGCCGAAGTAAAAACCGCGATCAGTGATAGGCGCCTGCACCTCGTCAATGCGGCCGATTTTTCCGTTATAGTATGCAATATCCTTCATGGGAATATGCCTCCTTTGATCAAAATTCCGGGTCAATCTAATCTCAGTATAACGGTTTTCGACAGGGTTTGCAAGTAGGCCGGAAACGCGGTATAATAATTAAACCGGCAGGTTGCTGACAGGCGCTATCCGATACCGCAACCGCATGTTGCTTGTCCGTAAAAAGATCCTATGATACACTTACCTCACGGAGGTGTTCGATTATGAATACAAAGGATATTTTATATCATCTCAGAACCGAAAAAGGTCTCTCACAGGACGAACTGGCTGCAAAAATTTTTGTCACCCGACAGGCGGTATCCCGCTGGGAAACGGGCGAAACCACGCCGAATGTCGAAACGCTCAAGCTGCTTTCCGCGTTCTTTAACGTGTCGATCAATACGCTTCTCGGCTCTCCGCGGCAGCTGATCTGCCAATGCTGCGGCATGCCGCTTGAAGATTCCATCACCAGTAAAGAGCCGGACGGCTCCTTTAACGAGGACTACTGCATGTGGTGCTATGCCGACGGAACCTTCAAATACACCACGAAAGAGCAGCTGATTGACGTTTGCGTAACGCATATGGCAACCGAAAGCTGGCCTGCAGAGCAGGTTCGCGCCCATATGGAAGCCATTGTGCCGACCCTCAAGCACTGGAAGAAATAAAGGAGAGCGCTATGCCGTTTGACTTCAAAAAAGAGTACAAGGAACTCTATCAGCCGAAAAGCAAGCCGCAGATTACCGCAGTGCCGCCAATGAACTACATTGCCGTGCGCGGCACCGGCGACCCGAACGAGGACGGCGGTGCATATCAGCAGGCCATCAGCGTGCTGTATGCCGTGGCCTACACGCTGAAAATGAGTTATAAGACCGATTATAAAATCGCAGGCTTCTTTGAATATATTGTTCCGCCGCTGGAAGGTTTCTGGCGGCAGGATGATGTAGACGGGGTAAATTATGCGGATAAATCCGGTTTCCACTGGATTTCCGTCATTCGTCTGCCGGATTTTGTGACCAAGACGGATTTTGACTGGGCCGTACAGACGGCAGCAAAAAAGAAACATCTGGATTGCTCCTCAGCCGAGTTTTTGACGATTGAGGAAGGTCTGTGCGTACAGATGATGCACGTTGGCTCCTATGATGACGAACCTGCGTCTGTTGCGGTGATGGACGAGTATCTCGCGCAGAACGGCTATGCAAACGACCTCACCGCCGAGCGGCTGCACCACGAGATTTATATCTCCGATCCGCGCAAAACCGCGCCGGAGAAACGCAAAACCGTCATTCGCCACCCGATCAAAAAGGCGTGAAATAACAAGAATACTTTTCAGAAAGGTTTGATTTTTTGTCCGGAACACTTCTTCATATCTGCTGTGCGCCCTGCTCCATTGCGTGCATCGACACGCTGCGGCAGGAGGGCATCGAGCCGGTAGGTTTTTGGTACAATCCCAACATTCACCCGATGAAAGAGTACAAAATGCGCAAGAATACACTCGTTGAGTATGCAAAAAGCATTGATCTCAAGCTGGAGATCGAGAACGAGTACGGTCTGCGAAAGTTCATCGAAGCTGTCTATCCCAACTGGGATAACCGCTGTGCGACCTGCTATGCGCTCCGCTTTGAGGAAACTGCGCGCTACGCCGCCGAGCACGGCTACGACCGGTTTACCTCTACCCTGTTTGTCAGCCCGTACCAGAATCACGAGCTGATGCGTCAGATCTGCGAGCAAATGGCCGAAAAATACGGTGTCGAGTATCTGCACCGCGACTTTTCGCCGCGCTTCCGCGAGGGACAGGATAAGGCGCGTGAGCTTGGCCTGTACATGCAGAATTACTGCGGCTGTGTTTTCTCCGAGGAGGACCGCTATCGCAAGCGCAAAAAGAAGAAAAAGCCGGACGACGCGCAGACGTAAGACGGAAATCGGGGTGTTTCGGCACAATCCGACCGAAATACCCCGCAATAACCGCTTTACAAACGCACGAAAGACTGGTATACTATATCATGTACTCGCGCCCGTAGCTCAGCTGGATAGAGCGTTGGACTCCGACTCCAAAGGCCATGCGTTCGAATCGCACCGGGCGTACCATGTTAAACCGCTTGTTTCGTTGAAATGAGCGGTTTTTCTTTACTTTTTGGCGAAGTATAAATTGTTGCAGATTCTCGGGCGACCGTCGGGGCGACTGATTAGGGGGTTATGATAGAAAAAAAGAGCAGCGATTGCTGCTCTTTTCGTTTTACTCCACAGTTCCACGTCATATAACGGATACTTAGCCGGAAATGCAGTCAAATTCTCCTGTAGCAAAGTGCAAAGGCGTTGTCCCACCGTTCTGCCAAAGCCGTATCCCGATACTGCTGCATAATATACATCAGCTTTTCCGTAATATCCCGCTCGGCCGTTGAGGTGTAAAATATCTTATATCTTTGCGGCACGACTCTGAAGCAGCTCCTTTACTTGAGCGTCCATATCGCACTGCGCAGAGATGCGTCCGGCAGCAATATTCTCACTGCTGCGCGACAGCTTTTCGCTGATTTCTGCTTCACTCATGTCATCCCACGCACGAAGTGACGGCCGAAACGGCATGCCGCCTTCCTGCAGGCTCTGCTGTGCAAACATCCGTACAGCCTCAGCGAACGAAGTACCCAAATTGCGGTAAAGCGCTTCTACCTGCTCCTTTACTGCACTGTCAATGCGGATCTGAAGTGTTGCATCCATAGCCATAAAATCATCTCCTTGTAGTACGATTGTATTACAGTTTTCTTTGTGTGTCAAGAGGATAACTTTTCTCCTTTCCCATCGTAACCGCGCAGCATAACATCGGCAATGCACTCACCCGCCCTGACGCGCGACTCCTCAATGAGATGTGCGTAGTAGGTTTCCGTGGTCGTTACATTGGAATGTCCAAGTTGACGGGAAACCGTCACAACATCAGTATGATTCGCAATCAGCACGCTGGCAACCGTATGCCGAAAGGCGTGTGGGTTCACATGCGGCAGGTCATGCCGACGGCTGAATTTCGTCAGCCACGCCGTAGGGCTGTCCGGGTGCATAACACGACCGTCATCCCGCGTGAACAGAAAACCTTCGTTATTCTGCCACCGATCACCGTTTAGCTCGCGCAGCTTCTCCTGCTCAGCACGGTATTCACGCAGCAATTCAGCAGTTTCCTCCGGAATTGCAACAAAACGAATCTCCTCGGTTTTGGGCGTTTCCACATAAATACCGCGTGCCTTAGAGTAACGCAGATTGTCTTCAATCTTGATGTATCGTTCGTCCAGATGAACATTGTGCCATTTCAGGCCCATAATCTCACCTCGACGCGCACCCGTGACAATGAACAGGTGCGTGATGGTCTTCCATTTCAGCGGTTCGCTTTCAAGCGCCTGTATAATGCGCTGAATGTCCTTCGGCTGAAAGTAGTTGATCGGCTTCTTCTTCGCCCGAGGCAGTGTTGCACGGCTTGCGGCATTATACGGAACGAGCATTTCTTTCTCCGCCTGCGACAGTACCGTTGAGATAAAACGATGATGCTGCAGCACGGTTTTCACCGCAAGGTGATCGGTATTGTGGATAATATCGAACAGCCTCGCCGTCGGCAGTTTCAGCGCGGCAGCGATCGCGTCCGCCGAGGTCTTGCGAATCACCTGCCCGCGGCAGGCCGTTGTAATCGTTACGCCGTTGAGATGCGCTAATCTCGCCACCTTGGCCCGAGACCACTTATGTTCTTTGATCAGCACACCCAAATCAACCTTGGCACGAGCGTTATCCAGCGTGTGCTTCGTACAGTCCTCCTGTAAGCTGATATACAGCTTGTTCAAATGGTTCGGACGCAGTTCAGTCAGCTTGATGTGTCCGATTGCAGGAAGAATACGCTCACAGAGGTGCATATACAGCTGAATCGTACTGTGCTTGGTACCCGTGTGCTCTTTCAGGTCGATAACATAGGCCGCATACTCCGCAAAGGTCTTGCGGTTGTCCGGCTGGTAACCCTGTTTGATTGCCTTTTCAAACTCGAACGCAATGCGTTGTGCCTCTCGCTCGGCACGCTGCTCTGACCAGCCTTCCGGTGCCTTCCAGACCTTGTAGTGCCGCTTTTTACGGTATGCCTCATCGTAACCGCAGGAAACGGTAATCTTGAAACTGAAGCTGTTTTTGTTGTGCTTTTTTGTAATGCTTGGCACATTTTCCTCTCCTTTCGTGTAGAATAATGCGGTGCGCCGCTCGGACGCACCGCAGACTGCATCTTATACCGAAATTTTCGGCGGAATGTACGACGGACGAATATCATCTGCCGCAACATCATTGTTGCCCTCGGTCAGCAGTTTGATGACGTTCGGGTAGTAGAGCAATGCCTTACGACCCAGTTTCACCGCCGGAAGAACGCCCTGACGGACAAGGCCGCGGAGCATGTTTTCCGAGATGTTATGGCCGTCCGCCTGCAGACGACGGTGAGTCTCAGCGATGGTTGCCGTGTCGTAGTAACGGCGCGGCGGTACTAATGTAATTGCAGGATTAGACATAAATTTGCGCCTCCTTGTATTGAATAATTTGTATGGCAGCGTTACACTTGATGTGAACCCAGTTTCAGGCGTGAAATGGGAATACACAGGTAACGTTTGCCATAGATTTTCTTGGTGGACTTCTTGCTGGCATCGATGGACAGCAAGTTGTATTGGCGGAGCCGTGCTGCAACATACTGCTCACTGAGGTCACTCCGGCGATACAGCTCTTGCAGATACTTCGTCAGCGCAGGGAGCTTAACGCAAATGCAGCCCTTGTGCGTAGAGTAGCTGAATGCCTGCTGTTCCACTCCGCTTATGATCGCCGCCCGAATGGTTTTCGGGCAGTTTTCGATACGGCGCAGCTCCTCAGCGATATTGTGCCAAACCTCAGTCAATGCCTGCGCAGTCGCTCGGACAAACTCCCCTTTCGCGACTGCTGAAACTGCGCCAACTGCTTCGGCATAGTCAAAAAACCGACAAAGCAGCCAGTACAGCTCGAACAACGACTTCTTCACGCGCTCGTTCGGTGCGCTTTTCACAGCGGCAAGCTGCGACTCCATCTCGCTCTTAATACGAGAGCGGAATTCCTCATAGCGCTCGCCAAACCATGCAAGAAACCCCTGCATAGCCGTGGCTGCAGTATGACGAAGCGACTCCAAATCAACCGGATTACTGGAACCGGCTAATTTCTCACGAATACGCACGATGATGCAACGGGTTACGTCCGAGGATGCCTCCATGGGGATTTCACCCGTGACGACCAGTCCAGCGGCACAACTGACATAAACATTCGTGGAACCTTGGGTTTTGGTGCGCTTGGTTTCGTTCGCTGCAAACCGCAGTAATGCGGCCGCACTTGCAAGACGCTCGCGCTGTTTCGCCTTGTTGGTGCCGATATAGATGTCGTCCAGCAGTACCGAACGGTCGCGCGTGGTCATCAATGCACGCTCCATCGCGGACATTGTGCTGCCAGCGTCGTAGACATCAGCCATGCACCCACTCGAATCATCGAACAGTTGACAGAGGGTCTTTGCTGTTGCTGTCTTGCCGAAATCCTGTGTGGCTATCAGGTACAGGATACATGCTGTTGGTAAGCCGCTGTCCTGTAAGAACGAACGGCAAACCGAGAACAGCGAATATCCCCACACGGGCAGATATATATCAAAATGCCGCCCAAATGTCCTTATCAGCTGTTCGACTGCGGTTGCGACCGAAAGCGTTGGATCAACAGACAGACGGAAGATTGAGGCTCCCTCGGCAATCAGATAGGGCGGAGAACCGCCTTCAGGCGGTTCTGCCAGCCGGTTTTCTGGGGCCGGATCAGGGAAGTAATGGTGCCGCCCATCAATCTGCTGCCAGCCGGTCTGGTCAAAGTATTGACCGCGCGGAAGGTCGCATTGTGACAGCTGCATCCGCAGGTAAGTTGCCACAAGATTTCTAGTGCTCCGACCACGTGCATCGCGCGAAATGCAACCGAAAATTAACTTTTCAAGGTTCAACTGGTCTAGCTGCTCCGCAGGCCAGACAATAGTCTGCGTCGGTGCACCTTCTCGCGTTACCTCGAGGAGCAGCCAAGGCGGCTCCTCGGGTTCGGCAGAATATACGCCGCGAATTCGCGGCACAAAATTGGCGATGACTTCGCCATTATTAAGCAGACTGGTACCTGCAACGGTGAAGTTCATCAGCTGTCACCATCGGACAGCAGCTCCAGCCCGGTGTTTACCAAGCAGTCGTTAAAAGTACCACGCTTAATGGCCACGCCCATCCTCATCATCTTTTCCAGCAGATCGACTTTGAACTCAGCCATGCCGCAGCGATAGCTCATGTCCATCGCCTGCTTCATAACAGAGGCAGTAATATCGTTCTTACTGGTATTTCCGCGCGATTTCTTACTCTGCTTGCTGTGTTTACTTTTCTTGTGCTTTTTCCCTTTCTTTCTTTTTTTGCCCTTATGCGGCTTGTCTTCATAGAACAACGGCATACGAGAGGGAAAGAGAGGTGTGGAACGATTCTGCTCCTCCTGCGCGTTTGCCGGAGCCGCAGAATCAACGATTTCGCTCATAGAATTTATCATCTCATAATCCTCCTTAGGATTATAGACGAGCGCGCTCTGGGTTGATACGTACCCTAGGGTGAGTGCTCACTTTAGAGCCACGCCTTACTTGAAACCAGCGTTGGCTTTGGGTGAGCGCTTCAAGTGATCACGGTAATAATTATACGCGAAAATCACAGGCCTATCTATTCGCAAAGTACAAAGATTTTTCAGCACGTAAACATCGAATCAGAATTAATCCAAATGGAGGAATACTATGCTTCCACAAAATGTCAAACAGTTAGTCCAACAAATCCCCCACCTCGAGTACCTGTTTCACAGGCGCCGTGGAACGTCAGGACAGGGGGCTCCACATGATGTCATTACAAATGACGAAATTCGTCAGAAAATGTTTGATGAGTGGAATGACTTCCATTCGCAAATTGCCTATCAAGATTTTAGTCACTTCTGGGATAAAGAATTGTTTGTCAACGATATTGAGAGCGTTGAACTTTCTCAAGAATTATTTATTAAGTTAATCTGTGATCGCGTTTTTCTTTTCCTCAATTATTCCCGTTCATTGGCCAATCCTGCGTATCCTAATTTAATGGATGCTTGGGGGCGTGAGTTACCAGATGAGTCACCAGAAGATACACCTGGTACACGGCAACTGCGAGAAAACACTCCGTTTATTCGTGAACATGGCTTTATGCCTACTAACACGTTATACGATAGCTGGAGCAGGTGGCATCATAATATCGACAGAATAAACGCAGCTCTCGAACGTCGAACAGAATTTGTCAGGCAAGGTGTGCATCTCCCAATGAACACCTGCCGTAAATTACATCATAAAAAGAACGATGCCTTGCGAATGGCAAATATTTTATATACAGAAGATGAACAAAAACTAGCCAAGTTGTTCTATTACTATGTAGAGGCTTGTTGTAAAAAAGCATATTGTCGTGATTACGGGAATTACCTGAAATCCACTATCGAAGTTATACAAAATTCATTGCCTTGGATACATTTACTCTTAGAGGAGGATTCGCTTCAAGTTCCCGTTGCGTTATGGATATGGGTGCTTTTTACTACATATACAACGAAACTAGCCGAAGGTACATTAAAAACATATAAATTTTGTGTACCCACATCACGTAAAAATGATTTGCAAGATGTTGATCCTGATAAACAGAATCCCAATACAGCATCAAGAAAAAAATGCAACATTATTCTATTTAACCACCTTCTAGATCTATTGCCACCTGAAAATCTCGACTATGCTAAGTTCCAATTTTATGCATTGTCAAAGTATAATCGCTTTTCATTCTATGCCACCAATGTTCAAAAGCCTTATGATTTTAATTGCAGCGAAAGTCCAAACGATTTTATAGATGATTTAGGTGGATTAATTCGCTATCATATCTATCATTGTTTAATGAATGCTCCTTCATGGCTTACTCCACAATTGAACCAACGAGAAAATCCTATACTTGATTCTCTTGCAAGTCTCCTTTTGCATGATAGTGATTTGCCTCCCAAAAATCGTTTAACAGCAAGAGTTAATGCGCTTCTTGATGATAAGGTAAAAGGCGAAAATTATATATCGGCGTATATAAATTGCGAACCGACTGAACAAGCACGACGGGCAAAGCTTAAGGAAATTGTTGAACGGGAAAATCTACATTTTACACCTACCCGAATGTTCGCAGACGGTGATATTATGGGAGACAAGAATAAACTGTTTTGTGAATGTATGGTGTTGGAATTTGCCTTGAGGCAAAGAGCTTTTGTATCTTACTATGATAAGCTTCTAAATAAAGCCGAAAGACTTTTTCCACCCGAGTTATTTCTCTCCGGCCATGTATTTAGTGAATAAATGGTGGGAATAGCGCATTTTCCCACCATTCCCACCAATATTTTAAGAATGTTGATTACATCTGCGGTAAAACGTATTTGCCCTCAGCCCTGTCTGCCGCATAGCCTCAGCCGCGGTAATCTCTCCGGCACGCCAGCGAGCGACCACTCGCTCGAAGTTGTCCGGCAAGGGCCGTGGCTTGCGGCCGGTGTATTTGCCCTGTGTCTTGGCAATGGCAATACCCTCTCGCTGGCGCTGAAGGATATATTCGCGCTCAAGCTCTGCGACCGCCGCGAATACGGTAAGCATAAACTTGCCGGTGGGCGTGGTTGTGTCGATAGCCTCCTTACGGCTGACAAATTCCACCTGCTTCTCGGTCAGCCGTTCCACAAGGTCAAGCAGGTCGCGGGTATTGCGAGCGAAACGGCTAATGGACTCAACAATTACGGTGTCCCCCTGACGGACGTAATTCATCATTCGAGTAAGTTCCGGGCGATCGGCGTTCTTGCCGCTGGCCTTTTCGATGAATACTTCGTCAACGCCAAGCTCATGCAGCAGGACTTCCTGTCGGGCGGTGTTCTGGTCCTCCGTGCTGACGCGGATGTAGCCTATTTTCAAATTTTTCACTCCATTCTTTGCAATAGGGTCACTCTACATTCTGACATATTTCAAAAGCCGTAAATCGACCCTATTGCCACATCTTTTTACCATTTCAATAGAGTGTACCCTATTGAAACACTTCTAGAGCAGTTCATTTAATCCTCGTCGAGAATATCAGCCAACAGGCCGATGAGGACTAAGGTATCGCGGATAATCTTTCCTGCATTCATGTTTCCACCTCCTCTCAGTATGCGTATAACAACTCTCCGGTCATTTCGTGCAACAGAGTAGGATCGTAGAGCATCTCTTCGATCTCCTCCTCCGAACATCCGTAGTCGAGAAGTGCTTGCACCTCATCGGCGGTTACGCCGAATGCCTTCGCCACGCTAAACAGGTCATCATAGCCTGTCGGCGTGTCCTCATAATAGCTGCGATAGAAGGGATATTTGCGCCACCAGTGCTCGAATGTCGTATGCGGTGTGAAAGTGCCTGTAGTGATACGGCCATTCCGGTCGATTTTCATAATTTCGCCCTCCTGTGGCTCCAGAATATCAGTGGGCGCTTTCAATCTCAGCTTTTTGATAACCTTGCACAGAATTTCCTGCGTCGAGGCGTAAATCAGAAAGCCATCATAGAACATGATGCAGAGCGGATTGTCTCCGACCACGAACCAGATAGAATTGTCCTTATTCAGTACCGTAAACACAAAAGAACCCTCGACCTTCTCAGCCATGGCTTGCAGGCTGCCGAAGTCGAGGGTTTTATTTTTCTCTAAAAGCTGAACGGCAATGTAGCTGTCTGTCTCAACGCTCGTGAGCGGAAGGCTTTCTTCTATACGGAGTTCTTTGTCGTTCCACAGCATGCCATTATGCGCGAGCGCAAAGCTGCGGCCGTCAACATGACCAAGGAACGGGTGGTTATTCTGGTTAAACTGCGCATTGCCCTGTGTGGTCATGCGGGTGTGCCCCATGACGACATGGACGCCGTGCGGGATGTGGATTTTCATCTTCCGAGCGGGAATCGGACGCTTGTAGATACGCAGGCGGTCGTTGCAATTGTACGCGATACCGGTCGCGTCCGTGCCGCGTACCTGACATTCTCTTGCGAGGGTATTCAGGATTTTGTTCTTCGTATGGGTACTCAGGCACTCCTTAAAGTCGATTAAACCAAACAAACTGCACATATTTTAAGCCTCCTCCGTGTTGGCATTAACAGGTTCATTAACGTAAAGGCGGCGCTCTTTGAGATACTGGATAAGTTCGGGTTCGGTGATGTTGTCCAGAAAGTCGAACCAGCTCATGTCCTGCACCTGATTGTCAGACATAGAAACAGCCACCTCGACGAGATGGTTGACCATCTGCAAGGTGGCTTTGAGGGTATTCAGCTTGAGCGTGCCGCGGAACATGCGGATTTCTACTGTATCCGCGTTCGTAAGATTTACCGCCGTATAACGTCCAGCGCAGGAATTTTTCGCATGGCTCATCTGTTCGGACGGCGTAAGGCGAATGCCGTACCGCGCCGCCCAGCGGTTCATCTGGGACTGCGTGCGGCGGCTGAACCGCAGCAGCTCCGCCCAGAACTTCTCGACGAAGTACAGCAGGCGGGCAATCGCAGCTTCCTGCTGCTCATATGTACAGCCGAACGTCAAGCGGGAGATGTGAACATGAAGTCCGCAGGTTCCGGCCGCGTGGCTGAGGTACCCCATGCTCTGCGCTTTACGCAACACCTCCGCCCACGGCATTTCGTTCAAGTGATACTCGAGCGTCATTGGATGGGTAACAAGCTCAAGACCTTCATCCAGACTGCCGTCCGTCTTGATGTAGAGATTTTCGGCGTTGGCGTTCGCGATGTCGAGCAGCTTTTGCGCGTTGCTGTTAACCGTGCCGCCGTCATCGATTTCGAGCTCCACGCCGAAATGCCGCAGGCCTTTGCCGTGGAATACAAGGTCGGGCGTATAGCTGTATTCGTGGATGACCTCGCAGTGCTCGTCCCAGCAGGACGCGCAGTAAGCGTTATCGTCACCGTCCCAGTACGTGCGGTCGCGGTGGATAATACGCCCACAGTCATCGCAGCGAACATAGTACTCATCAAAGCAGTGATCGCAGAGTATGTGCGTGTCATCCTCGACGGCATTTTCCTCATAAATCCGTTCGTTGCAGTGGTCGCAGATTACGGTCAACCGGTCGGCGCAGTCCTCGCAGATCCAGTCATTCTCTACTTGGAACATTTCGTCGATCGGGTGCTCTGCACCGCAGTTTGCACAAATTCTCGTTTCCTTCATTGGTTGTTCCTCCATTTCGTTTGGTGAATGTTAATACTCTTCGGCAAGCAGCATAGTAGAATGCGTCAAATCATCAATCACGAACACCTTCGCATCTACGGCATCGTCACACGGTACATCGAGCTCGTAACGGTACGGCGGCTGCTCCTGCTCGTGGACGATGTGCTGACCGGTCGGCGCTTTCGTCAGCGTGAATACCTGCAAGTAGTCTTTCTCGGATACCTCCATGGTCAGTATCATAAGCCACAACATATTGATCATCCATAATGGTAGCTGTGCTGTGATACCATGTGTCAAGAATTTTTGATTTTCAAACATTTTCGTACTCCTTCTCTGATGAAATAATAAAGCACCCGGAATATTTCCGGGTGCTTCTATAGATATAATATATACTTCTTTTGTCATCAAATACGGAGAAAATTACACAATCGGTATTAGATATGTTTCCAAGTAGTAGAAGATTTCAAACTCAGTGTATATGCTGTAGTCGAATCTATAATAGCTTGGTAAAGCCAATCGCCTAATAACAAAAAATTTTCAGAGATACTGCTCTCTTCAGGAAACTCATACAGTGCACTATTCTCAATCCGTTCGCCTGTTTGCAAAGCATATTGGTCGATAGTGCAATAATCCCCTTCATCATCAATAGCGATTATTCGATTATTGGCAACAAAAACTGAAGAAAAATCATATAGCACTTCAAAATTCTTGGCCAAACGGAACATTTGATACCGATCACCATATCTCGCAATCAAAAGGTATCCCCTTTCAATTTGAAGCATTTTGTATATGATCGGAAAATATTCCAGTTCATCAATTCCATGCCCTTTGAAATCAACATAAGGTATACACTTTTGCGCCATTATATCATATCTATAAATTTGACCATCGCGCCCAAGCAATAGTACATGATGCTGATATGCGAAAACATCGCAGAACTCCACAGGAGGATTCAATTCAAATATATGTTCAGCTGAATCTAAATGAACCCCAAACGCGCGATTCTGTAAAGTTTCATCTTCATCCAAATCCGCCTCGCTTAGGCCAGAGTCATATACACAAACGATTAGCTGGTCATCGGTAATGCTAAGATGTACCTCGTCTAATCGACGAGAAGGTTCAAACATTTGAAACTTCGGTTCCAAAAAGTATGCTTCTGATGTAGATAAATCAACAGCCAAAATCTTGCACATAGTATCCCGGCTTCTGAATCGTGTTGGACTGAATTCTCCATAAGAAATTGTGATATATAGAGTGTCACCTTGCGTACAGCAACTTGTTTTATTAAAACGAATTTTCCACTTTTCGTCGAGGATATGTGTAAGCGGGATTTCTGTTTGCTCTCCGCTTTTCTTATGAACTGCACAGATTACCGTGCTTTCAATCGCCATGTTGGCATCGCCTATTTCTGGATTGTTTTCATCCGGGCCCTGAAGATACGCTATATATGTAGGGGTTTCCAGATATGTTCTGGTTTGCCAGGAATTTTTCATAACACATTGAAAAATTTGATCAGCTATGTTTTTCGATACCGGGATATATCGAAGCGTTTTTGCAGGATTCGCCTTATGTAAATTCTTCTTATCGTTCAAAATTTTAAGTTCTTTTTCGATCGGCGTCAGCCTTGACCCCCTTTGCACATTTTTGAACTGCTTCTCGATATATGGCAACCTTGTGATCGATTGCTTTGCTTACGATTTCCCTGTACTGCTTAATTGCGCTTTCAACCTGATCATCGGCAATATCATCAATACAGCGCAAGTGATAACCCTCACTGACACCGCAAACGGATAATTTCGATCCGATATGATCAACTAACCTTTTGCCAGTCTCGTTAACATCCTTGAAACGATAAATGGTTTTGTATTTGTCCCCCAGCCAACCATGTCCAGCATACTCTTCACGCCCTTCTGCGCAGATTTCATCTTCATAGCTACTCAGCCGATTATACGAATCGCGTTCAAAGTCATCGAGAAACTCTTTGACATAGCTGGCATCTCCAATATAGTCCATAGAGCAAGCAAAACTGGTCTGGAAATCCTTACTTTTCTCAGGACGGAATTCTGTAAAATCAACAGAAAGAACCGAGTCGTTTTCGCTTGCTGCCGAAAGTTCTGCCTTGGCTGCTTTGAGAACTTCTTCAATCTTTTTGCTGAATTGTGCGTAATAGGTTTTATCAGGATTACTAAAATCGTAATACGGGCGCAGTACCTTGGACTTATACTGCGACAGATAAGCCAGCACATAATCGCTTCTTCGGCTCCAGAATACTTGACGAAAACGCTGTGCGCCTGCAGAAACAGCCTTGTCCCAAGATGAGTATTTATAATCGTACTCACCATCAGCATAACCGGCAGATACCTGGTAATCATCTTCGTCAAAACGCAGCTCTGAACTCGATACCGAAGGAATGTCGATCGCTTTCAGCTTCTTTTCCAAAGCAGCCCCCATTTTATCCGCATCCAAAACGATATCCGCCTGTTCGACAATCGAAAGCGCATGAGCCGGGCATGCAGCAACGACTGCCTGTGCCTTCTCTAAATTTTCAGCTTTAATATAACCATCTGCAACCGGAACAGCATATCCAGCTGCATCCTCAATCAAAAGATCGGTTTGGAGAATGCATTCACCACACGCATTACAATCCTTAGATACACAAAACTTTTTCATCGCAAATACCTCACTTGATTTTCAAATTCATGCAACAGAGATGTGCCCTGCTCAAAAGCCTGCAGTGATGCTTCGGTTACAGAGCCATCGGCAGATAAAATCGGGACATCCAAAATGTCTTTAATTGCTTTGGCGAAATTAACGCAGGTCATTAAAACTTGGCAGTCATCATGATCATATCGGCGATGATTTGTTCCATTTTTCTGAATGACCTGAACCGTGGCGCTAATCGATTTCCCAAATAGCAATCCGAATTTCGACAACAGATTAGAAATCTGATCTGCGCGTGCGCCAATTGCATCTACCGCGATCTCCATCGTTTTGAGCTGTGTCTTCATCGTATTGGCAATGCGCCGCTGATTATCCGCGATGGCAGCATTGCGTTTGGAATCGTCTAAAATTGCGGTACCCAGACCTCCCATAAGCCATTTGACAGCCATCTCTTTATCGCTCATTGGATGCATTGAAGTGGTAATCATTGTCCGAATAACACCGGCATCATTAACGGTAAAACTGCTGCGGTCCAGCTCCAGAATACCTTCTCCAGGGCGAAAATCGATCTGCTGGATCTGCTGATAAACATTGATAAACTTAGTCATATGATTATTCAGCATAGCCTTTTTGCGATTAATAAGCTTTACCAGTTTCCCGTCTGCATCACTTTTATGCTGATCGAATGATGCTAATGCATCCTGATAGGTCATATGTGCCTTTTCCAAGGTTTTTAATGTTTTCTCATCTATGCTGTTGGCTTTAACCATCTGCCAGATAGAATATCCAAATGCTGCTTCTAGTATCATATCCATCACCTATTCAAAGTGTCAGAACCGTAGATGTATCCGAGAAAAAATCTTTTTCAAACTCAGAAAGACTTTTATATTTTACCTGTGTGCCAAACAGATTCATAATGGTATCCAGTCCTGCTGCAATGCCATCAGCATCATTAGCCATGGTTGCGTCCATAATCGTTTGAAATCCGCTATCGATGGCAGTATCCCACCGACCAAGTTCTTCATGTACATAATCACGCAAATTGTCCTGTTGACATGCCATTTCTGCCTGTGCCCAAGACAAAACATGCCGAATTTCTGCATCACGCGCTTTTTCTATTTTCTTTTCCTGTCGATACCGCTCAATAGTGATTGTAATTTGTGTCATGACAGTTGAAGCGAGTATACCACCAATCGGCCCACCTATTGATGCGCCAAGGCTGTATGCAAGTGTGCCCATACCGCTAGAAATCAATTGAAAAGCACAGTCTTCAGCAGAGATATTACCATCAAGATATCTCTCAATAGTCGTAGCAGTCATAACAACCATAGCAATCTCCTGAGTTGGGACAGGTGCAGATGCAAATTTGGCTAATTGTTCGGCTCCCATATTCTGTGCAAACTGCGTTACCAAGTCTTGTGTCATTTGTATACCAGCAGCGCTAGCAAAGCTACCTGCAGTATCGGTTAATATATCTTTGGCCGCATCTTCAAAACTTTTTTCGCCCGAAGCAACCTGTGCGATATTATTTAGACTAGAGACTGTGCAGGCGACAAGAGCGGCTCCCTTTCCTGCCTCGATAGATTTTTCTAGACTTTGCGAGACAATAACAGCGCCCTGCCCAGCATATAATTTAGTCTTTGCTATCGATTTTTGAATCGAACGTGAAGAAGTAATATCAATCGAGTTGTCAAACTCCTTATGCTCTGCCACGCCGCCCGAATGTCCAAAACGTGAATTGATTTCGTTGGGAACTAATTGCATAGTGACACCATCACTGCACTCGTGCCATGTTAAATTATTCTTTTTTCTGTATTCTTCAAATTGAGATAAATTACTGATTTCTCTTTCCTTGGCCCAACTTGTATTCAATAGTCGTTTTTCCGCACTGCCGAAGTTTTTTGCTCGATCAGCACTCATATTGCTAATTTTCACACTCGCTTGTGAACAAAAGCTAAAATCAGGTTCGGCCGAGAGATTATAGGAAACATACATACGATTATATTGCGCAAGTACCTTTTGGGAGTAATCATCCGTTGGATAACATTGAGAACAACCTCGTTTTCCGGACCAAAGAACATTACTTACCGGTGTTTGCGCGATGCGTTGTTCACGTGAAACCGCATGATTATCAGCGCCAATCATTCCATATCCTAAACGCTCAAGTGTACTTTCGCTCATTTTTACATCCCCTTATATTGTTGCTATTGATATTGAAAATCTGTAACATATGTACCTTGACTACGAATCCACATTTCAATACCTGTACCAAATATCTCAGCAGAAACATCCCATCCTCTATCTGAAGACGGTTTGACCTCAGCCGTAGGCAAACGATCCAGTATGGCTTCGATTGATGGCCCAACATAGCGGAAATGCACCGTTTGCAGCCTTCCTCCATACATGAACTGAATGCGTTTACGAAACTCGCCTTCTTCAAACCGATTACTATATGGCAGAGTAAAGTGTTTATCCAGCACATACAGCTCATTGATGCGGTCAACACGATAAATAGTAGGGAATGTATCTGCTGGATTTTGAAAAGACTGTTCCTTATTGATATTTTGAATAAAACCCACAAGGTAAAAATAAAATTCGGAGAACATCAATCCAACAGGTTCAATCTCACGTTTAACGCATGAAGCATCTTGTTTCATATATTGGATGCGAAGCACTTGATGAGCCTGGATTGCTTGGCCCAAAGACCATAAAAGATTGAATAAATGCTTCCCGTGTTGTGGTTCAATATAGTGATATTCCTCATTCAGCAGCAGATCCTTAATGGGCTTACGTTTGGCATTTGGAATGCAGCAATTGATTAAACGCTCCAACATCGGAAGCATTTCATCTCTTCGCAGGGAGCGACTATCCAATAATATTTTGCCGACGGCTAGCATTTCGCCCTCACAAAGACCATGCTTGCGACGAGCAATCAGATGATAGGCTGATTGCTTTGTATCGTAAATAAGTTCTTGTGACAGATCTCGTTCTTCCATAAAATCACGCAATGAACTCATATCACGCTGTATGCTTTTCTCAGAAACCTGATATTGCAGCGCCAATTCCGATTTCTTCAATTGCTCGCCATTAACAAGTCGTGAATAAATGTCCAATAAGCGCCAAGATTTCGCTGACGATGCATCTTTCATTCTATTCTCACCTCCGCATCGTTGTTAATCATAGTATATCATAAAGGGTGGACACCTACTGTCCCTTCCTTAAAAAATATATTTCCAACTTCTACATTCTTAATTATAACTTATACAGTTATAATTGCAATATATTTATAGAATATGAAATGGAGCACATAATCGGTAGAATAGAGCCATGAGGTGCACCCAATGAAATATGAATTTGAACAGGAATACAAGCAAATAGGGCTTAAAATTGCGTATTATCGCAAGTTACAAGGATATACACAGGAAAAACTAGCAGAAAAGCTAGGCGTTGCAACCTCATATATTGGTCAAATTGAAGCTGCCGGAATGTATAAGCCAATTTCACTGACAACACTCCTGCGAATCGCGCAAGCACTCGATACGCCGGTATATAAATTCCTTGATTTCCAACACTAACAATAGCAAATTTATCCGAGATTTTCTTCGATAAACATGCGTATACTTGCCGATGGAATCCTCCACTCCCTGCCAACCTTCACGGCAGGGAGTTCTTCGTTTGCGATCATCTTTCGAACCTGCTGGCGTGTTGTCTTGAGCAGGACGGCGGTTTCCTTAACAGTTAAAATCTCATCGTACATCATAAAAATCTCCTTAAATCAGAGCGAAAATCGTATTTCACCGTAATTCGAGTATACTTATTCTAATGTTCGTTATTAACTGCTATAATTTGCAATTTTCCGAAGCGCAAACAAGTCAAGAACGCCCTTTATATGGACTATTTCTGCTTCCAATACGCAAGTTCGATTTTCACCGGCTGTGTTCCGACTGATTTTAGGATATACAGCAGGCTTGGCATTCTTTTAGCCGCATACCCTTTGCGCAGCGGAATAGGATTCAACCCAAGCGACTGAAAGCGTTTCAATAAGCTCTTTGTCTTGTAGCCTTTCTTCTCCATATACTGCACTGCCTTATCAATCGTCTGTTTACGCTGCATTTGGTCCAGAAGTGTGAGCATCTGCTCTTTGGTATCAGCGTGTAATGATGAATTCTGAATAGCCTGCTGGCCATCCTCATAGCTCAGATAAGGCAGGTCAGGATAACATTTTTCAACGAGTTGCAGGATTCGCTCCTCACTTTCCTGCATCAGCAGCCATAGGAGATCGAGCGGGTCATCAGCTTTGTATTTATTCTCAATACTCCGCAGTTTATCGCGTCCATAGTGAACCTCTACACGCAGCACACCTGCAGGAAGATCCTCATAGTCGATCACCAGATTATTCTCAATCAACTGATAAGTCTTATCGTAGATTACCAACTCCTGCTGTCCACAGGCAAGGCGAATATAATGTTTATTGTACTGATTCGCCTTCTTTTTGTTCTTATTCTGGTAGAATAACCGCTGATACTTCTTTGGGGTAGCAGTCTTTCGTAGCACACGAACAAGTTCACGAAATACTTTCTTATTACTGCAGCGAATATTGGTACACAAATCCACTCTGGAAAGATAATAATGCGAAATATCACCATCAAACGGCGACTTTTTCAGCACTTCTCGAAAGCATTTCTCCAGCAGCTCAATACTTTCTTCTTCGTTGGGTAGGATACCAAGATATGTCGTGTCCATAAAAATCAATCTGCGTGGATTGATAATCATACGAATGTAGTGACCTTTTGTTTCGTTTTTGTCTTTTATATGTTCTAAACGAATGCGTATACCTGCTTCTGCATATTGCGTACAGATATGACAGCCATGATATAAACCATCCGGATGGATGATATTTTCAGAGTATTGCTCATTATAGTCGTATAAATCGCTTTTGATTTGCTTCCATTCGGTTTGAGATACCTTACGAGAGAACTCTATGGTATGAATGGAGAAACCATCCGGCTCTAACACGATTTCTACATTTTTATACTTACGAACCTTCTTGCCCAAAATAAAAACCTCCCAGCAAAAGTATTTATACTTCTGTTGAAAGGTTGTAAAAAAATAATACCCCATAAATTAGATTAAACAGGCATTATTCCATTATTTTAGCTATATTTCAAGTATTTTTGTGTGTAGTTGTTGGAAGTTCAATAGACAAAATTATGTTGATTTGCTACAATAATTATGAGTATTACTCTCAGCAATAAAGGATTTGAGAATTTATTGCAATAGCTTTAGCAGTATAATTCACAGAACCACCTTTCGACTTATATGGCAAAAGTGGTTCTGCTTCTGAATTTTATATTGATGGAAAAGCAATAATATTATTTTTTATCTTTGATACTTGTAACGCGTAGTGTGTTATACCGGCGGGCACAGTCAGTAGATAAAATGAAATTTTGCTGTTGAAAACACCTGTTTTTGACAAAAGATTGGGCAATTTCTGAAGTAGCAACAGGTATATAAACTATTCTTTAAATAGTCGACTTATCTCTCGATCAATGCGCTGTTCATAAGCGTCAAATTGCCCTTTATCATACGGCGTTTTACTATCATAACAGTCTATCAGTTTAAACGGAACTCCATAATCACTTACTTTACGTGCATTGGGAGAAAGGGCATTGTATTCAAGTTTTTGAAGAAGTAACCCCAATCCAGCCACATCTTCCATAGCGATATTCTCTGACTTTGAAATTTGATATCGGAAGAATACATCAAAAAGGCCGAGATATTTTACTAAATGATACTTAAAGACATTGTAAACGAAGTCAGCTACTTGCCGCATTGCTTCATCCTTTGTTTTTGGATTATCGTTCCGCCCAACATAATATTGTACCATTGAAAGAAAACCACCTGAAAGATATGAACTCAATAGACTTGTTATCAATGAGTACTGATTCTGTCCCACTCGTATTGCAATAAGTTGTTTAAGTTTTTCTTCGCGTACAACGGGCAAGATAATATCCATAATGGCTTGAAATCCGGGCCAATATAGTCGGTGTGCATTGCTGCCTGCCAATGTTATTGAAACACGTTTAATATCTTCAATAGTCCACCATGGCACACTTGAAATATAACCGTATAGTGTTAATTTATCTTTTGGTCCAACAACCCGGAAACAATCAAATACATCTGATGGGATTTCAGATGCAATAATCTGAGCTTGGATATCTTCTTTATCTTGGCGTTCAACTTCAGATAAATATTTATCTTTTGTTATCTGGTAATCAACATCCGTTTTCGGGAAAGTTATATCATAGTTTTTATGTTCCAGTATTTCAGGTTGTCCATTCACAATTTCCTCAAAATTATTATTTAAATCTATAACTCTTCCAGAATAGTGTTGGTAAAACCTACCCGCACGACCAGCTATATTTTTAGCATCAAATTGCCGTAGAGGTTTTATGCCCTTTTTGTTTGATGTAATAATTATGTTTTTTGCTGAAGTGTTTACGCCTTCAGTGATAGTCGTAGTCGAAAAGAGGCATAGTAATGTCCCCTCATTAAATAAATTTATAATTTCTTTTTGGATGTATTTGGGGATAAGGCTGTGATGGATACCTATCCGGCCTTTCAATGCTTTTAATACAATCCAATCATTGCCAAATGTGTGTTCCAAATGATTTAAAAATATTTCATAAGTAGAACTTTCTATCCCTGAACAAGTTTCTTGAAAAGAAGAAATCAGCATTTGATCCCTTAATAAAGTTCTGGCATACATTTCTGTATCGGCTCTTCTGCCACAATAAATAATCGTATTTTCTTTAGGCGTACTTAACGATTTAATTATATTGGCAATTTTCTGCCCTTTACTTATAGAACCAATTTCTACTGGGATTTCATCTATATGATATTGACGTTTACCTTTTACTGTTGTGTATTCCTTTGAAACAATTTCAAATTGATTGTAACGTAAAAAAGAAAACCCATTATCTTTCGCAAAATTATTAAACGATTTATGCTGCTGTGTACTGGGTCGGGGAAGTGCCATATATGGACCAGCTAATAGCATATCGCTTGTCAAATTACAAATAAATTCCAATGCTAAACGGTACGCGGTATCACGTTCGTTTTCGCCAGATGTTTCCGGATCAATGATAAAACTGTTATCAATTTTGTAAACCTCATCAATAAAGGCAAAATCAAAGTGAAGGTGTTGATGCGAATCCATAAACGACAAGAACCGTTCGGGTGTAAAAATAAAGATGTTTCTTTCGGATAGACTAAATTCTTCTTCGCTTAGGGAATGAATCTTATATGATTGAAATGTGTCCAACTTGCATAAACGGGTGTAATTTTCGGATAAAAGGCTAATTGCCGGAAAAATCAAAAGGACATTCTGATACTCCATCTTTTGTATAATTTCATATACCAAAAAGGTCTTCCCAAAAGAAGTAGGTGCAGTCAAAACAAAACGATTTTGTTGCCCGATTTTAAAACTGTCAAGAACATTCTTTTGATACCGATGTAATTTGCTATTTCCTCTAATAAGGCTGGCATCATGAAATAGAGCACTTATGGTAAGTGTTTTGATATTTTCATCAGATATACGGCAATCTGTAAACTTATCTTTGAACAAGTCAAAATATTGCGGGATCCCCGCTTCATTAGCCAAAAATATAAGGAAATTCATATCCGCTTCAGAGATAGGCTCATTTTTTATAAAGTCAAAAAAGCCACATACTTCTTTTACAAAAGTTGCAGCATCTGAATTCTTTTTGTATGAATAGTACGCTTTAATTATATTAGCGGTTCTCGTGAGTCTATCCATTTTATCACATTCTCCTTGATTTGCTTAACTTCCGACAGTGGTAAAAAAATAAAAAATAACCGGTAGTCAAACGAAGCGGGTACAATAATATTAAGCCGTGTATATTCTGAAGCAATATGCTCAATACACTTTTTTATGCTCTGATGATATTGATCAGTTCTATTTTTTTGATAAGCAATAAATATAGGGTATATTAGCCGAATTCCTCTATTCTTTATTTCTTGTGACAGATTAATATCCGGATTTTCTTCCCATGAATTTAACAAGTTTTCAAGTTGTTCATTGTGTGTTGAGATATGGAGGCGCTCATCTATGATTGCAAGTAAATTTCGATTCAAATATCCATCAGAAAGTGAAGTGCTTAATTTTTCCATCACAGGGGTTATTGCGCTTTTATATTGCACATAGAATTTTGCTTCTCCAAACCATAAGTCAATATTTCCTTCTCTTTCCATTAAATGAAAAGCATCAAAACCTTTAGCCTCGCTATTTTCAATAGGAGAATAAAAATATCCTCGTGCGGCAAGAACACTCGTATTTAAAAACACACGCAAGATTAAATCCAAGAGTACTTCACCATAAAAACCATACTTCAGCTTGGTATCCTCAGATGCTTCTGGGTTATAACGGATACGGCTAAGAATAGCTTTTCGCTGTTCACGCTCTAAAGCAGTGTAATCAATTTCATATTCGTTGATTGCAAATTCCACAATACCATTATAGATAATTTTGGAAACTTCTTGGGGGTTAGAATTACTGAAACAAATATCATTTTGGGAAGAAAGGCACGATTTATCTACGCCACTTTCTTGATGCGGCAATTTGCATTCAAATAAAATTGCATTATGTATAGCATTCTTTAGTGCATCTCTCATGCCTTATCCCTCCGATGTTAATTTCCAGAGTTGAATTTAACAAGCTTCTCCCAGTCAATACTACCATCCTCAAAGCAAAACTCTTGGGTGAACTCACGAACGAGCCGGTTTGAAGCTTTTTGATAGGAAGCATCGAATTCTTCCACATATTTCTCTGGCAGCCTGTCCATGAAACGGATTAGCTTTATGTAGAATTCTTCATCTCCGGTTAATTCCGTCCAGAAATCCTTGCCTGCCAATTCCATATAGAACTTGGGAAGCCCGCGGTTGGAAGCTTTCTTCTTTCCATAACCGTAACCAACAATCGGGACGAAGCGTTTCTTCGCCTGCTGCGCCAGTTTGCTTGCCGCCATGAAATTCTGTTCCTGTTTCTTGCGGCTGTCCGCATTAAAAACGCTTGTGCCAGATTTTACAGCGATAGCATAAATGGTATTGTCGCGCTCCACCATAATGTCAACGCCTTCTGCCAATGCTTTCTGTCCTTGTGCAGCAGCGGTAGCAATAGGTTCAAAGAAAACATTTCCAAATATTGTTTCCTCGGATGATGAGACAAAGGCAGCGAGGATTGCGTCAATAATTTGTGCAGCCCCATTCATAGCCTTCGCCCGGAATAGGTACGGATTCTTGCGCTTCATAACTTTTTTGATGTTGAGCTTGTCAATATTGCCGATTAAGTTAGTGTAAAAATTATCCAATGCAGTTGCAATTGCTTTTACGATAGCTTCCTCATTGTAATTGCTATTTATTGGCATAATGGTTTCCTCCTATTTCGATAGCTTGTTTCAGTTTTTGATGGATGTCTGTTCCTCTAAAACGTTTTGTGCGGATTTCAGCGGATTGATCTGCAACAGAAAGTACAGCATTTCCCAATGCCAATGCCAGTCCAACCGGTACAGCATTGCCAATTTGCCTGTATTTTGCCACGCTTGTCCCTATGAACCGCCAATCATCAGGGAACTGCTGGATACGGGCATATTCCCGGATACTCAAAGGCCTGTCTTGGGTCGGATGACACATCATGGTTGCTTTTTGCACTGGCGAGGTTACTAAAGTTGGTGAAGGCTGGCTATAAGATAATCTCCGATAAAAACCAACTTTTCCGCCGCCGGAGCTATAGGCACCGCCCATGGCTTCTTCCCGAATATCTTCCGGTAGGTCACGCCAATTTCCGCCTTCCGGGACAAGACGGAGATATGCAAGGCGGTCTTTACTAAAGGCAGCACATTCCCCACAATTATTTTCCAAATCTCGGATTGTATCATTCAAGGTACGCCAGCGGTATTGCGAGTCTTGGTGCATCTGAAAGTGCGTCGGGAATGGCAGAAAAATATCTTCATTGTCCCGACTTCCAATTAACACAAACCGTTCTCGGAATTGAGGTACACCATAATTGACGGCATCCAAAATCCCATACACTGTTTTGTATCCTAATTTGTTAAATTCAGAGAGGATAACATCTAATACAGTTCCTAAATGCTGTTTAGGATCGTTTTTATCACGCTCTGCAAGTGGCATATGCTTTAACGGAGCAGACATAATCCCTTTTACATTTTCCATAATGAAAAAACGGGGACGAATATAGTCAATCATACGGATAAAATCCATAAATAGACTGCCCCTCGGGTCGTTAATCCCCAGCCGCTTACCAGCAGTAGAAAATGGCTGGCAGGGTGGTCCCCCGCAAATCAGGAAAGGCTCTCCCTGTGCCAATCCAGTCTGTTCCAATAAATCTGCTTCATTAATTTTACGGATGTCACCACCCAAAACTTTATGCCCATTGGCACGCATAGTTGCGACACAAGAAGGATCAAAGTCCTGTCCAATTACGATATTGAGGCCAGCTTTTGAAAGGCCAATATCCAGCCCCATTGCACCAGAAAATAGGGAAATCACGTCCCGATTTGAGGCATTATCTTTAAAACGTAATAAATTCATGCATATCCTCCCATTAAACCTTTTCTCCATCTAGAAGGACAAAATAGCGTTCAAAAGAACACCCCAATGTTTCTGCCAGATATTCTAAATCAGAGATTGTAAAACTCTCTCGTTTCATTTTTGAGTTAAAATTTTGAGGGGTAGTCCCCATACGCCTTGCCAACTCTGCGACACTGATATTGCAGCGCACGCAAAGCACTTTAATCTGTTCTGATATTGTCATAAGGGTACTCCTTTTATTTTATCAATACATAAATTTAGAATATAAATTAATTATTTTATATTTTCAATATAGTCCCTTGTGATATTTATCATAACATCAAATTGACTGATCTGCAATTCAAAAATTAAATTATCGACGGATTGCATACGTTTTTCTCTCAGTTAAACACTGAGCCAAATCTAAGTCACTACTAAAGAATATGAATGTTGATTTTCTTGGTGTGACAGTTTATCATGAGATATAAAGAGCTACAACCTCAACCTATCCTGAGGCGACTATTCAGGCGACCGGGCGACTCTGAGCAGCGGTATCCACCCTGTCACACAAGGCGAAAATATCCGTAAATCCCTTATTTTCATATACTTTTCACCGTAAATTCGAACGTTAGCTCTCAAAGCTCACCGCTCCGACTCCAAAGGCCATGCGTTCGAATCGCACCGGGCGTACCACTGATAACCGTCTGTTCCGTTGGAACGGGCGGTTTTTTGTTACTTTTTCAAGGGTTGCTTTAACGGAGTAAAATTGAGGCTACTGTGCAGGCTACTATATGGTAGACAGAACAGTAAAAAAGAGCGGCAATGCCTCGCCTCTTGTCATGGGGTTCGCCTCCTTCAAAATCGTTTGTATCTTCATTATATCTGACGTTTCGGCAAAGACCCAGGGGAAAACGCAGATCGCGGCAAAAAGTTTGTCCCAGGGGTCATTCCAGCTCCATATCCTTCTGCCGTGCCGGCGCCTGCCGGGGTGGGGACAGGAACTCCTCCACGTTCCGGCGCACGGCGGCGTAGTCCTGCTCCTCCCGCCGCGCCTTCTGACGCTCGGCGGTCGGCGCTTCAAAGCGCTTCACGCTTTGAGGTCTCCACCGGAGACCCGCGCCCCAACAAGCAATTTTGACTGTTCGGGCAAGGGACCTGAAAATCTCAAAATCCGCAAGCGGGTACTCGCTTGCTGTGCTTGCTGACTACTTCGTACCCCCGTATTTCTCCTTCTACCCATACTACAATCTGAACAGGGCGTTTTGGCCAGATTTCGGAGGACTTTTTCAAAAAAATGTCGCTCCTATCCGTAACCTTTCGCTGCCCACTTCGCCGGACACCTTGTGTTTCTTCGGATATTCGTATACAATGTATCATGTTAAGTATTATCCATGCGGAGGTGCGGTAATGAACGGGATCAAGGACTATATCTCCATTCGGGAGGCGTCTTACCGTTGGGGCGTGTCGGAGCGGCGGGTCAATCAGTATTGCGCCGAGGGGCGGATCCCTGGTGCGTCCCGGTTCGGGCGTTCATGGGCGATCCCGGAAAACGTGGAAAAGCCGTCCGACCCGCGCTTTCAGAAGCAGCACCGCGATTCCGGCAGGACAAGCACCTGACGGACACCCGGCTGCATTTGAAGCATCCGCAAAAAGGAAGTGAACGCTATGACCTGCGACGAGGCTTTGTACCGCCAATATCTGAGCGGCGACGACGAAGGGCTTAATGCCCTGATGAAAAAATACGGCGACCCGCTGACCCTGTATATCGACGGCTATCTGCACGACGTTCACGAGGCGGAGGAGCTGATGCTAGATGTTTTCGCCTATCTGTTCACCAAAAAGCCCCGCATCCGGGACGGCGGCTTCAAGGCGTATCTCTATAAGGCGGCGCGGCACATGGCGCTGCGCCACAAGAGCAAACGAAAGCCGCTGTTCAGCCTCGATGCGCTGACCGGCGAGCCGGAGGGGCGGCTGCTGGCAGAGGAGGTCATACAGACGGAGGAGCGAAACCGCGTCTTGCACTTCTGCATGGATGAAATGAACCCGGACTACCGGGAGGTTTTGTACCTCACCTATTTTGAAGGCATGAGCTACGCGCAGGCGGCGGAGGTCACAGGAAAAACGGTGAAGCAGATCACCAACATGGTGTATCGCGGAAAAGAAAGTCTGCGAAGGCTCTTAGAACGGGAGGGAATCACAAATGCGGAGTCATGAGGAGCGCGTCGCGGAGACAAAGCGGCGCATTGCCAAAATGGAGCGGGAGAAACGGCTGCGGCGCAATACGATCACCATGGCTTCCGCGGTGGCGGCGTGCCTTGTGCTGCTCATCGGCGCGTCCCTCGCCATGCCCGGCATTGCCGCGAAAATCCAGACAGGCGATTATGTGGGCTTTGAAACGGCAGCCAGTATGTACGGCGGCAGCGCGGCTTTGGGCTACATCGTCATCGGACTTTTGGCGTTTTTACTCGGCGTATGCGTAACGGTTCTGTGCTTCCGGCTGCGACAGATGAGCTGTGAAGACGGGCAGAACAGGGAAAGCGAGGATGCGCATGGAGCTGATTGAGAACCTGCTGCAACTGCTGACCACGTTTGTCGGCGCGCTGCTCTCGGGTATCTCCTACCGAAAAAGTGGGCGACAGGTGTATTTTCTGCTGCTGTGCTTCTATGGCTGCTTTGCCCTCGGTGCGCTCTACTGGACGCTGTATCTGCTGCTGTTCGATACCACACCGCGCGTTTTCTATGTGTCGGAGTTCGGCTGGGTGGCCAGCGTAATTTTCCTGCGCATTTTGCAAGCAGCGCTGGCAGGAGCAGATGAGCGCAGCTTCCGCTGCCGCAGGGCATGGCTTGCGCCTGCTTTCGGCGTGCCGCTGCTGGTGTTCTACTGCACCTTCGGGGATATTCTCTCCAACCTGATCTGGTGCGGCATGATGATCGTTCTCTCTTACTGCGCCATTCGGGGGCTGGTCTACGCCAAGGGACAGACAGGCACGGCACGGAATATGCGGTTTTTCCACATCGGCGTGCTGTGCTTTGCCGGTTCGGAATATCTGCTGTGGACGGTGGGCTGCTTTTGGCCGGATACCTCACCGGCAAGCCCCACCTTCTGGTGCGATATGCTGCTGACGCTTGCGATTCTGGGGCTGCTGCCCGCCACGAGAAAGGCGGTGGAAGCGTGACCTACATCGAAAACATCTTCCTCTGCATGGTATCTCCCCTACTGGTGGCTTCCCTGTGCATGGGCAGGCGGCAGCTCCGCTTTTTCCTGTTCTGCATTGCCGGGATGGGGGTGTGTCTGCTCTCGGCCTATATCAACACCTTCCTTGCGGCGGTGTGTCAGGCGGATGCCCTTGCCGCCACGGCGGAGATCGCGCCGGTGGTGGAGGAAACGATGAAGCTGCTGCCGCTGGTGTTTTATCTTCTGGTGTTCGAGCCGGAGGGCGATAAAATCAAGGCCGCCGCAATAACAGTCACTCTCGCCTTTGCCACCTTTGAAAACGTGTGCTATCTCATTCAGAACGGCGCAGACCGCTTTTCCTTCATCTTCTTCCGTGGCTTCGGCACGGGAGCCATGCACGTCCTCTGCGGTTTGATCGTAGGCGGCGGACTTGCGTATGCGTGGCGGCGGACGTGGCTGAAGATCGCAGGCACGTGCGGGCTGCTGGGCGCGGCGATAACATTCCATGCCATATACAATCTGCTCATCGCCTACGGCGGTGCGGCGCAGTACATCGCCTACGCCCTGCCGGTGCTGTTGGTGGCGGCGGGAAGATGGTCTGCATTCCGCTTATCGCGGAGGAAATAACCGAATACCCACTCCCTGAGAGCTGCCTTTTGGCGGCTCTCAAATTTTTTTGAAAAATTTTGCGTTTTGGGTGAGAGTTTTTTCGATTTTTTGTACCTATATAAGTGAAGGGGTTTTTAAGCCGCATTTCAAAAAATCCAGAGAGGAGGTTCAAGCGGAATGTACGATACCGCAAGGCGGGTCGCACTCGTCAAGCAACGGGTGCAGGAAAACACCCGCCGGAGGCAGCGGCGCGAGGCAATAAGCCTCTCCGCAGTGTGTATGCTGCTGTGCGCGGCGCTGATGCAGACAGCGGGCGCGGTCGTCGGGCCGGGACAAACCGCCGCATGGGGCGTGTTCGGCGCAATGCTGCTGCGGGAGGACGCAGGCGGCTATGTGCTGGTGGCAGTCGTCTCCTTTGCAGCGGCGGTGGTCATCACCGCGCTGTGCTTCCGGCTCAGAAACAGAGAAAATCAGAAAAAAGACGGGGCGGACAAGCCCACTCGACACGAACAGGAGGAGGAAAACCAATGAAAAAACGAATACTCAGTATCTTGCTCTGCCTTTGCATGGCGGCGTGTATGCTCCCCACCGTGGCGTTTGCGGCGGATACAGGAAAGGCGATACAGCTTGGCACAAACGCACTGAATAAAAATGTAAACACAGAGGCCGCACCGACCGTATATTTTGGGCAAGACCATGGAAACAATCCCGCTGCATGGCGTGTAATCGGCTATGACGGAAGCGGCGTTGCCGGCGCACAGGGGGATATGACCCTGCTTGCGGCAGGCACTATGGGAGAAGCTGCGTTTGACAGCGTTAATTATAGCAGCGAATATGCACCGAGTGAGTTGAAAACCGCAATAGACGCGCTTGAAGCAAAGCTGACGACAGAAGAAAATGCTGCCGTAAAGAAACGGACGCTTGCAAGCGGAAGCTACAACGGAGAGAATACCGACTGTGTAGCAGGAGCGCAGGTGGATAACGCTGTATTCTGGCCGCTTTCCATAGCGGAAGCGCATGCGGTAAATCAGGATCTGCGAATTGTGAATAAAGAACATACAAATTGGGCGATGTACCATTGGTGGCTGCGCTCCCCATGCAAATTATCTTCCAGTGCTGCCGTTGTGCATGGTAACGGTGAAGTCCTCGACGATGGCATGTACCATACTTCCGATGAGTTTGGTGTTCGTCCCGCTTTTAACCTAAATCTGAACGCTGTCCTCTTCACATCTGCCGCTGTGGACGGAAAGCCCGACGGAGGGCTGACCCCGATTTCCGAACACACCGGAAACGAGTGGAAGCTGACGCTTTTAGATAATAGCCGCAATTTTGCCGTAACGGAAACAACCGCCAGCGGCAACCCCGGTGATCCCCTTACGCTGCATTACAGTGGGGCGACCACAGGGACAAATGAATATATCTCCGTCATCCTTGCGGATAACAGCGGCGCAAAGTATTACGGCAGAGTGGCACAGCCCACCGAAGCAACAGGAACGGTTGAAATCGAAATCCCATCCGACCTTGCACCGGGCAGCTATACCCTGAAGGTTTTCAGCGAACAGTATAACGGCGACCGCAAAACCGATTACGCAAGCAATTTTACAAACATTGCGCTGACGGCGGGAAAGCAGGTGGACGAACAGTTTGCCCTCACCTGCGGCAGCACCTATTACTTTGACCTCTCCGGCGCGGGCATTCCCGGCACGGCGAACAGCAATTTGCCGGATAATACGCTGCGTTATGTCCCCTTTACCTACGCCGGGACAGTGGACGCCTACAAGCTCACATCAGCAATGGCAACCACCGAGGAGTATGCACAGCAGAATAAGTATCCCCACAGCCTGTTTATTGCGGACTACAATGTAACACATAAAATAAACTGGGATGACCTGAATACCGCAAATCTGATTTTCGGCAAGGACTATGCCGCCAGCGGCGTGGACTATACGCTGCGTGCGCCGTCTGTGGGAAGTCGTTATACAGGCTCTGGTGAGTCCCAACGCGGCACGCCCCAAAGCAACGAATGGGACAGGGTACTGGATAAGGACGACGGATATATCAAAAACCGGAATAAGGTGTATTCGTGGGGGCAGGATACTACGAACTTTGGGCGTGGGTTCCGTGCGGTTCGTGGGTACTACTCGGCCCGCCACTGGTATTACTACTCGTCCTCGTATCAGAACGTCGACCTCGGTTTCCGCCCCGTCCTTGAAGTCCCGAACCCCGGCTCACCGGGCTCTGACGGGCTGAAGGCCGTTACCCTTGATCTTGGCGGCGGCAAATTGGGCGGCAGCACGGATACTATTCAAATCATTGTGAAAAACGGCAGCAAGTTTACCGCGCCTGCGTCCGACGGCCTGACCCGCCCGGACGGAAATACAGGCCGCTACTTTATGTGGCTTGGCAGCGACAGAAACCTGTACGCCCCCGGTGAAAGCGTTCCGGAGGTCGTAACCACGCTGACGGCGCAGTGGACAGTCAACCAGTACACGATTACCTATGATCTGGCCGGCGGCACTGTGGAGGGCAATCCCAACACCTACACCATCGAAACGGTGGCTTTCACCCTCAAGAATCCTACCAAATCCGGCTATACTTTCACCGGCTGGAGCGGCACGGGGCTTGACGGCGAGAACAATATGACCGTCACCATCCCCACGGGCAGCACTGGCAACCGAACCTATAAGGCACACTGGCGTTATAATGGCAGCGGCCATTCTTACAGCTACTACACCATCAAGGCAACTGCCGGGGCTGGCGGCTCCATTTCTCCCTCCGGCAATGTCAGCGTCCGTGAGGGCAGAGATCGGACCTTCACCATCACCCCGGATAAGGGTTATGCCATCTCCAACGTCAAGATCGACGGCAAGAGCATCGGCGCGGTGAAGTCCTACACCTTTGAGAATGTCCGCAGAACCCATACCATCGAGGTCATCTTTACGAAAGCCAACGGCAACCCCCAGACCGGCGTGTTTGTGGATGTAGCCACCGGCAGCTATTATGAGGATGCTGTGGATTGGGCAGTGGAGAACGGCATTACCAAGGGAACCGATGATACCCATTTCTCCCCGGACGGCATCTGCACCCGTGCGCAGGCTGTGACCTTCCTGTGGCGTGCCGCTGGCAGTCCCAAACCCGAACCCTGCGCCATGCCCTTCACCGACGTTCCTGTGGGCAGCTACTACTACGATGCTGTGCTGTGGGCGGTAGAAAACGGCATCACCAAGGGCACCAGCGACACCACGTTCAGCCCCAACATGACCTGCACCCGCGCCCAGATCGTCGCGTTCCTGTGGCGTTCCGAGAAGTCCCCGGCAGCGGGTACAGCCAATCCCTTTGCCGATGTGAAGTCTGACGCCTACTATGCTGATGCGGTACTGTGGGCGGTCAAGGAGAACATCACCAAGGGAACCACCAGCACGACATTCAGCCCCAATGTGGATTGCACCAGAGCGCAGATCGTGACCTTCCTCTGGCGCTGCAAGAAGTGACCGGCTGACATACGGCTAAACATGGCATGACCCCGTAAGCGAACATCGGACAGCGCAGCGGACGGGCATCTCGCCCCAAAGCTGCGCTGTTCTCTTTTCGCTATTCCCGGCAGAACACCCTCCGGCACATCTGCGCCTCAGCCATCAGCGACTCCCGCGGGAGATCGTTTCCTTCGACTCCCGCAGCAAGGACGAGTTTGTGAGGCTGGTCATGGACAGTGACCTGCGGCAGCGCGACCGGAATATTGCAAAGCGGATCACAGAGTTGGATGCTATCTTCAAGCGGCTCTATGAGGACAACATTTCGGACAAGCTCTCCGATGAACGCTTTCAGAAGCTCTCTGCGGACTATGAGAAGGAAGAACGGGACCTCAAGGGGCTGACGAGTTCCCTTCGGAAAGAAGTGGAGCTGGAGGAAAGCAAATCGGCGGATGGTGATCGTTTTCTCTCCGTTGTGGAGAGGTACACGGATATCCCGGAGCTCACGCCCTGCATCCTCCATGAGTTCGTGGAGAAAATCATCGTCCATGCGGCCAGCGACCTGAAGGGCAAGAATCGGACGCAGGAGATCGATATTTACTACAAGGGTATCGGGGTCTTGGAAATGTCAAAAGTCACGGCATCAATGAAAAAAAGAGGAAACGGTACAGCCGAAGCTATACCGTTCTCTCTTTCCTCACGATGTTTTCTTATCGGGAGCTGCCTTGCCGCTCTTTTCGTTTTACTCTATGCTTTCGCTCTGCTCCGACAGATGCAAATCCAAATTTCGACCGCGTGTGCAAACACTGCGAATGTACACATAGCTGTGGATTTCATCAACCGAATACAAAATCACGTCATTTCGCGTAACATACTACGGTATCCCGATACTGCTGCATAATATACATCAGCTTTTCCGTAATGTCCCGCTCGGCTGTTGAGGTGTAAGATATCTTATATCCTTGCGGCACGACTCTGAAGCAGCTCCTTTACTTTAGCGTCCATATCGCACTGCGCAGAGATGCGTCCGGCAGCAATATCCTCACTGCTGCGCGACAGCTTTTCACTGATTTCCGTTTCGCTCATATCATCCCATGCACGAAGCGACGGACGAAATGGCATACCGCCTTCCTGCAGGCTCTGCTGCGCAAACATCCGTACAGCCTCAGCGAACGAGGTGCCCATACTGCGGTAAAGCGCTTCTACCTGCTCCTTTACTGCACTGTCAATGCGGATCTGAAGTGTTGCATCCATAGCCATAAAATCATCTCCTTGTAGTGCGATTGTATTACAGTTTTCTTTGTATGTCAAACGGTGGTGGTCAAAAGATGACCTTGCAAAGTTCCGGATCTCGTCC
>NZ_QUIX01000015.1:38899-73516 GCF_003480365.1 Butyricicoccus sp. AM32-19
CCTCACTGCTGCGCGACAGCTTTTCACTGATTTCCGTTTCGCTCATATCATCCCATGCACGAAGCGACGGACGAAATGGCATACCGCCTTCCTGCAGGCTCTGCTGCGCAAACATCCGTACAGCCTCAGCGAACGAGGTGCCCATACTGCGGTAAAGCGCTTCTACCTGCTCCTTTACTGCACTGTCAATGCGGATCTGAAGTGTTGCATCCATAGCCATAAAATCATCTCCTTGTAGTGCGATTGTATTACAGTTTTCTTTGTATGTCAAACGGTGGTGGTCAAAAGATGACCTTGCAAAGTTCCGGATCTCGTCCTATTCTATCAATCACCAGAATAGAAGGGACTTGAACGGAGGACTTCATGCAGGCAATTAAAACAGTCGCGTTTCGGAAAGCAGAGAGCACCAGCAGACGAATTCGGGAACAGACAGCGTGGTTTTTTCTCCGACATATGCACATCGACGAGGACACTTCCCCCTCTACAGCATTTCATGCGCTCCTGACACGGAAAGAACGTGAATCTCTGCCCGCACCGCAAGGCGAAAAGGAAAAACGGTACGGCAGAAGCTTTGTACTCGTTCAGCCTTGTTCGAAGCACAGCTTTATGATACGATAAATGCATACACAAAGCTGTTCATCATGGGCACAGAAGATATTCCCACCGGTCTGCGGTACAAGCTAAATTCTGATCTGACTTCATTCAATGAGCAGACCACGCAGGCGCTGATGAATCAATCCACAATTTGCATACGTCAGAACAGCACTGCCGACCAAATGGCAAAAGAACTGCTTCTTGTATGGGATAAAGCCTCCAAGCGATTAGCCGATGATATTGACGGTGCCTATATACAAGCCAGCTGGTATTATCTCCTGCATCAGTTTGACAAAGCCGGCTATCACAAATTTCAGTATATTGTCGAACATCAGCAGGGACTTTGTAATACCTGTCTTTCATTCAGCAACAAAACTTTTACGCTGAATGAATTGATTCAGCAGGACTTGCTTCCGCCACTGCACCCGCACTGCCGCTGTGCCGTAATTCCGGTTTACGAATCTTCATCGGCATTGGAACAGCCCACTGTTGCTGCATCACCCAGCGCCGACAATCATGCGAATTGGTATGATGCACTGCTGCGCATTCCCTCTGATGCCAAAGCACTGCTGAACGGTTTTGTTGCCGCCCAGCAGGAACGTATTGGTCGTGGAACACTCGGCGGCTTTCTTGACTGGCTCACTATGGGTACAGTCAGCGGTCTTTATGAGGGATTAAAAACGCGCACAGATGCGATGACAAAAGATCCCCCACTTTATAATATCGTAAACTGGCTGACTCTGGGCACCGCTGATATGGTAAAGGGCGCATTTTCGCCGGATGAACCGCTGTCGCTTGAACACTGGCTGAATTCACTCGGTGTTGCCTCAATCACTGTAAGCGCGTATGAATTAGCCCAGAAATATGCTCCGGCGATGATTGATGATGTGGCGGCGTTTGAAAATACAGCGGCTCAAAACGCTGTGGAAATCAACCTGCCAGAAGATGCTCTGATTGTCCGTGATACCAAATACCTTGATGAAAGCGGTCATGTTGACTATCCTAAATACGCACCGGATAATGGATTTGTGGCAGGAACAAAGCATATAGAAACACTTGATGTCGGTGCTTTAATCGACCGCTATGGCGGACCAGGTGGTGATTTTACCGCACCCAAAGGTACACCATATAAAATGCGGTCATTGCCCTATTATAAAAATCAGAATGTCTATCATGTTTATCGAGTGATCAAACCCATTGAAAATGTAGAAGCAGGAAGAATCGCTCCGGCGTTTGGCGAACGAGGCGGCGGCATACAGTACCGCCTGCCAACTAATATTAAAGAACTAATCGAAAACGGTTATCTAGAGGAGGTTATTAAATGACTGCAATGAACCAAAACCAGCTCCGTGCGATCTTCCACTATTTGAAAGTCCCTGCCAGTGCCTATGACTTGGGTAATAATATGCGACTGGGTGCCTGTGAAACAATAGAGCATACCTCGCAAGGCTGGGAAGTATATGCGACTGAACGCGGCAGCAAGTGTGCTGTTAAGGTATTCTCCAATGAAACCGATGCCTGCTATAATCTGCTCTATCGCATGACACATTATTGCGATATTGATAAAACCCTGCCGAATTTAACTATCCGTAAGCTGCATTCCATTCTGGTCTATCTGAAAGTACCCGAAGACCTGTATAACTTCAGCGCCGGATATTTCGGTACGAACTGCTATTCCATGGAATGGACAGCGCAGGGCTGGGAGGTATTCTTCGCCGTGAACGGCGAAAAGTGTGATGTTACCGTCTTTGACAGCGAAACCGATGCCTGCCTCGACCTGCTGTATAAGGTGATGCATCGCTAAGCACCTTGCACAGCAGCAACAGATTGGGTATAATAAAAGCAGATATCTGGCACAGCAGGAGAGATAACTATGGCAGAAAGTTTTACCGCGCAGCTTATTCGGCGTTTTCAGATCGAACAGAAGAAAAATGACCACGGCGGCGTATACGCGTTCGCACAGAGAACACTCGCCTATCATTCCAACAGAATTGAAGGCAGCACATTAACGGAAAAGCAGACGGCATCTCTGTTCGATACCGGCACCCTGACGTCGGAAGATGCGCTGATTCGCGCAAAAGACATCGAGGAAATGACCGGCCACTTTCTGATGTTCAATGAAATGCTGAAAACCTATCAAGAGCCGCTTTCGCATGAACTGATGAAACGGTATCATTACAAGCTGAAAAGCGGCGTGTTTGAGAACATTGCAAACGGTTATCTGATCGGAGAATACAAGAACCGCCGGAATATCGTATCGGATATTACAACTACGCTGCCGGAGGATGTCCACGCACGCATGACGACACTTCTGGACGAATACAATGCAGCAGACAAACATGATCTGCACGGATTGGCAAAGTTTCATGCAGATTATGAGGCTATCCACCCGTTCCAGGATGGAAATGTACCATTGAGATACCAACAACAAATAGCGGCATAACAGCAGCAAACAACTTCATATCACATAAATACAGTTAAATAACATATAGAATTAGGAATACTTGAAAAACGGTATTCCTTTTTTATTTCCAGACGTTCAGAAATGAGCGTCTATTTTTTTACCCAAATGAAAGGAGAATCAAAAAATGAATAAGATATTGAAACGATTGCTTACAGGTGTTCTTACTCTTGCAACCGTCTTTACTGCTCTACCCACAACCGCTGTCAATGCTGCGGAAACGCAATACTGGACGGAATCAGAGGAACGTGTAGGAATTGTAGAAAAAGTAATGAATGACGGTTCTATCGGTTCTACATTCAACGAGGGTCATATGACCGTTGAGGGTGAGGACGCTTACTGTGTCGATATTAACACTAACTTCAAAAATGGATATAAGACCAGAAGTGACGCAAGTACACGTTTGAGTGACGACCAGATAGCCGATATTTCCCTATCCCTTGAATACGTCAAACAGTATACCGCAAGCCATAGCGGAATCAGCAGCCAGCACGCCTATCTTTTAAGACAGTTAGTAGTCTGGCAGAGATTGAGTGTCCATCTTGGGTGGAGCTGTGACAATGTACGAGCTTCTTATGATGAAATCTCAAAAGCTGTGCAAGATGAAGTGTTCGCCGGAGCGAAAGCCTTTGTAGCAGCAAACAAAGGACACTATGACTGTTACGGTTATATCTACACTGGTGAGGGGCAGGATTTAGGACAGTTCTTCGCAGAGCTGGCTGTCGGAAATGGCAAGATTCAGAAATCTTCCAGTAATACCACAGTCACAAGCGGGAACGACTGCTATTCTCTCTCTGGTGCGACTTATGGTGTCTATTCTGATAAAGGCTGCACGAAATCTGTTGCCACACTTACGACAAATGCCAATGGCAATACTGACACTGTGGAATTAAGAGCCGCAACATACTATGTAAAGGAAACGAAAGCTCCAAAGGGATTCCAGTTAGATAAGAACGTCTATACTATGACGGTCAAAGCTGGTGAAACTACGACTTTAAAAGTCAGCGACACACCAAAAGTCACAGACACTTTGGTTGAGCTTTTCAAGATTGATATGGAAACTTCCAAAGCTACGCCACAGGGTAACGCTTTTTTGGAGGGTGCGGAGTTCGTCTGGAAGTATTATGACGGTTACTACACAAAAGATAATCTTCCATCTGAACCGACACGCACATGGACGACAAAGACAATCACTGAAAAAGACAGCAATAATGAAGTCCATTACATCACAAAATTAGCGGATTCCTACAAGGTGTCTGGTGACAGCTTCTATACACAGAATGGTACTATCTGTTTGCCGCTTGGTACTATCACTGTGGAAGAAAAGGCAGCTCCAAACGGTTACTTATTGGAGGGTGCTTATATGCAGGCTGCCAGAAGTTCGGAACAGATAAAAGGTGTCTATGTGGCACAGATTACAGAAGATGGTGAGCTTGCAGCGTTAAGCGGCAGCAACCAGTATTCCGTATCAGACAAGGTTATCCGTGGCGGTGTGAAAATCCAGAAACGTGACCTTGAAACCAAAGATACAAAAGCACAAGGCGGTGCGACTTTGAAAGATACTGCCTTTGAAATTATTTCCTTAAATGATAATGCTGTCTTGGTAGATGGCAAGTTATACAACAAGAATGAAGTTGTCAAGACAATCCATACAGGTGTTGACGGTATCGCTATGACTGATACAGACACACTTCCTTACGGTCACTACAAAATTTCAGAATCCCAAAGTCCGACAGGTTACTTGACAACTGGTGCGGTTGACCGTGAGTTTGACATTGTGAATGACGGTGAAATCGTGGATTTAACAGATGAAGCACATTCCATCTACAATCAGATTATCCGTGGAGATATTGAGGGTGTAAAAATCGGTGCTGGCACTCACAAGCGACTTGCGAATGTTCCCTTTAGGATCACAAGCAAGACGACTGGTGAGAGCCATATCATTGTGACAGACGCAAACGGTCAGTTTTCCACTTCCTCTGATTGGGTATCTCATAAGCAGAATACCAACGCCGGAAAGACCAGTGAGGACGGTATCTGGTTCGGTACTTCCACACCAGACGACAGCAAAGGTGCTTTGCTCTATGATACTTACACAATCGAAGAATTACGTTGCGATTCCAACAAAGGAATGACGCTGATTCCGGCGTTTGATGTAGTGGTATCAAGAAATAAAGTAGTCGTGGACTTGGGTACGCTCACAGATGAATACGAGCCAGAAATCACTATCCATACGACTGCCACAGATAAGGTGACAGGTGAAAAATCAATCGTTGCCGGAAAGAGCGTGACTATCGTTGATACTGTGACTTTAGATGGTTTGACAAAAGGCACAAAATATCAGTTGAAAGGCTGGCAGATGGTGAAGTCTGAAAACGCACAGCTTTTGATTGACGGTCAACCTGTGGAAAGTGATTACACATTCACTGCGAAAAAATCAGAAATGGAGGTTGAGGTTTCCTATACGTTCAATGCTTCTGCTCTTGGTGGCAAAGACCTTGTGACATTCGAGGAATTGTACGACTTATCCAATCCAGACGAGCCTATCAAGGTGGCAGAACACAAGGACATTGAGGACGAGGGGCAGACCGTGACTATCGAGGAACGAGTGATTGAAATTCATACCAACGCTGCCGACAAAGCCACAGGTGAAAAGATGATTGTTGCTGGTAAAGAGGTAACTGTCATTGATACGGTCACTTTAGATGGCTTGGAAAAAGGTACAACCTATCAGCTCAAAGGCTGGCAGATGGCGAAGTCTGAAAACGCACAGCTTTTGATTGACGGTGAACCTGTAGAAAGTGACTATACCTTTACTGCAAAAGATTCTAGCATGGAAGTCCAGATTGCCTTTACATTCAATGCCAGTGAGCTTGCAGGAAAAGACCTAGTAACATTCGAGGAATTATACGATTTATCCAATCCAGACGAGCCTACAAAGGTGGCAGAACACAAGGACATTGAGGACGAGGGGCAAACAGTGACGATTACGGAACGTATCATCACTATGCACACAACCGCTACCGATAAGGCAACAGGTGAAAAGACGATTGAAGCAGACGACAAAGTAACGATTGTCGATACAGTTACTTTAGACGGTTTGGAAAAAGGCGTGAAATACATCCTTAAAGGTTGGGAAATGGTAAAGTCTGAAAATGCAGAACTTTTGGTGAATGGTAAACGTGTAGAAAATGACCTTACCTTTACTGCCGAGGATTCTAAAATGGAGGTTCAGATTGAATTTACGTTCAATGCTTCGGAGCTTGGCGGCAAAGAGCTTGTGACCTTTGAAGAATTGTACGATACGTCCAATCCAGACGAGCCTATCAAGGTAGCAGAACATAAGGACATCAAGGACGAGGGGCAGACTGTGACGGTCAAAGAAAAACCAGAATCCCCTACGAAACCAGAAGAACCTAGTACACCAACAAAGACAAGCGATTCACCAAAAACAGGTGACAATACGCCATTTGTTGCATTATTCGCTATGATGGGAATTTCTGCTGCTGGTCTTATCTTTGCCGGATATAAGAGATTCCGCAGAGTAAAGAAATCTGACTGATACGGGAGGTAACAGCTTATGAAAGCAACAACCCGTTCACCGCCTATCATGGAAACGTCAGTCTGTGGCTGACACTATATCTAACTTCTGCTTGATTACGATTTATCTTTCTGAATGGGGATTGTCAAGGGTGCTTCCAGCACAACGCTTGCCCTTGATAATTCACAGGCAGACAGATATTATCCCAACAGCAGAATGACACTATATAACAAATCAATCAAAATCAGAAAGAAAAGAGGTAAACAATTTATGGAATTAAAACACGTTATCCCAAACATGGAAAAGACATTCGGGAATTTAGAGTTTGCAGGTGAAAATAAGGTGGAACAGCGTAGGATCAACGGGCGTATGACGGTCGTTTCCCGTAGCTTCAACCTTTATTCGGACATACAGAGGGCAGATGATATTATCGTGGTGCTGCCTGCTTCTGCTGGTGAGAAGAACTTTGAATCAGAGGAAAAAGTGAAACTTATCAATCCCAAAATCACCGCAGAGGGTTACAAAATCGGTACAAGAGGATTCACAAACTATATCCTGTCAGCAGACGATATGGTGAAAGCATAAGGAGGTATTGAGTATATGAGATTAGCAAACGGAATCATCATTGACAAGGAAAAGACTTTCGGAGTATTGAAATTCTCCGCATTAAGACGAGAGGTACATATCCAGAATGAGGACGGTACGGTTTCTGAAGAAATCAAGGAACGTACCTACGATTTGAAGTGTAAAGAACAGGGTCGCATGATACAGGTGAGTATTCCGGCTTCTGTTCCGTTAAAGGAATTTGATTACAACGCAGAGGTGGAAATCATCAATCCTGTGGCAGACACGGTGGCAACCGCTACGTTTCAAGGTGCAGACGTTGACTGGTATATCAAAGCAGATGATATTGTCTTGAAGAATAAGAACGGTCAGCCAGCCGGAAATAACCATGCTCCCAACAATCCGCAGCAGCCACAGCATAAAAAATAAAGAAAGGATTTAGCCTATGCCACGATTCAATAAACGTGGGAATCGAATCAGAGCCAGTGACAAATCACTGGTTTTTCGTTTCTCGGCTGGTTCGCTGCCCCTGCTGTTCTTCTCTGTAGTAGCAATACTGAATCTAAAGGCAATCCTCACTACGGACTGGAAAGCAATCTCATTTTTTCAAGATGGCAGCGTCCATTTGACAATCACGCCATACAGGATAATGACTATCGTTGTGGCGGCTCTGGTCTGTGTGCTGACTGCCCTTTTCTATCGCAGATTCCAGTATGCCAGAGTGAAGCAGCTCTTTCACCGTCAAAAGCTGGCTCGTATGCTGCTGGAAAATGGCTGGTATGAATCGGAATCCACACAGGATAGCGGCTTTTTCAAAGATTTGCCAGCCACTACCAAAAAAGAGAAAATCACCTATTTTCCTAAAGTGTATTACCGCATGGAGCATGGACTTTTATATATCCGTACAGAAATCACATTAGGTAAATATCAAGAGCAGCTTCTACACTTGGAAAAGAAGCTAGAAACAGGCTTGTACTGTGAGCTGGTTTCCAAAGAGCTGAAAGACAGCTATGTGGAATATGTGCTGCTCTATGATACGATTGCGAACAGAATCACTATCAATGAGGTACAGGCTGAACATGGCAGCTTGCGTCTGATGAAAAATGTCTGGTGGGAGTATGACAAGCTCCCTCATATGCTGATTGCTGGCGGCACTGGTGGAGGAAAGACGTATTTTATTCTCACACTCATTGAAGCTCTGCTCCGCAGCAATGCGGTCATGTATATCTTAGACCCAAAGAACGCCGACCTTGCGGATTTATCCGTTGTCATGCCGGAAGTCTGGTACAAGAAAGAAGATATAACCGCCTGTATTGACCGCTTCTATGATGGTATGATGGAACGCTCGGAAAGTATGAAGCTCATGGAAAACTACAGGACAGGTGAAAACTACGCCTATCTCGGTCTTGCTCCGCATTTTCTCATCTTTGATGAATATGTGGCGTTTATGGAAATGCTGACAACAAAGGAAAATGCGGCTGTCCTTAACAAACTGAAACAGATAGTCATGCTTGGACGACAGGCAGGATATTTTCTGATTCTCGCCTGTCAGCGTCCAGACGCAAAGTATCTCGGTGACGGAATCCGTGACCAGTTCAATTTTCGTGTGGCTCTTGGGCGTATGTCAGAGCTTGGGTACAGTATGATGTTCGGTGAAGTAGACAAGGATTTTTTCTTGAAGCAGATTAAAGGGCGTGGCTATGTTGATACGGGAAACAGTGTCATATCCGAGTTTTACACTCCCCTTGTACCCAAAGGACACGACTTCCTAAAAGAGATAGGGAGATTGTCACAAAACAGGCAGGACGGACAGGCGGCGTGCGAAGCGAAAGACGCAGGTACGGACTAGCCTGTGTTGGGGTGGCGTGAGCCGCCCCAACCATCTGCCCCCGTTATCTAACAGGGGGGCACAAATTATCTGGAAACAGTCAATTACATATCAAAAAGTCCTTGAAAACAGAGGACTTTTCAAACATTCAAAGGAGTGTGACAAAATCGGTAACTGTCACATTCCTTTTTCGATTGGAGGGATTGAAACTGAATGATACCGACTGGATAAACGATTTTAAGGAAAAACGGACGCAGTACGGCGTTTCCCAGAATCGTCTTGCGGTCATGGCTGGTGTCAGTCGTGAGTATGTCAGCAGGATTGAATCTGAAAAAGTAGCCTTGACAGAAGAAATCAAGGGAAAATTCACGGACGCTCTGGAAAAACTGAATCCAGAGAATCCGTTGGAAATGGTCTTGGATTACGTCAGAATCCGATTCCCCACACAGGACGTTCGGCACGTTGTTGAAGATATTCTGCAATTAAAGCTGGACGTAATGATACATGAGGACTACGGGTTCTACTCCTATGCGGAACATTATGTGCTTGGTGATGTGTTCGTGCTGACATCACCCGATAAGGAAAAAGGCACGCTATTAGAGCTGAAAGGCAAAGGCTGTCGGCAGATGGAAAGCTATCTACTGGCACAGCATAGGAACTGGTATGACTTTCTCATGGACGCTCTGGTGGAGGGAGGCGTGATGAAACGTCTTGACCTCGCCATCAACGATATGGCAGGAATCTTGGATATTCCAGAGCTGACAGAGAAATGCAACCATGAAGAATGTATTTCCGTATTCCGCAGCTTCAAGAGCTATCGCAGTGGTGAGCTGGTGAGAAGCAATGAACAGGACAGATACGGAATGGGAAATACGCTTTATATTGGTTCGCTCAAATCAGAGGTTTATTTCTGTATCTATGAAAAGGACTATGAGCAGTATGTGAAATACGATATTCCGATTGAAGATACGAAAATCAAAAACCGTTTTGAAATCCGGCTGAAAAATGAGCGAGCCTATTATGCGGTGCGTGACCTGCTGACCTACCATGACGCAGAGCGTACCGCTTTTGACATCATCAACCGTTATATGCGGTTCGCTGACAAGGAGGTGGAGAAAAGACGCAGCGAATGGCAGACCAATGAGAAATGGGCGTACTTTATCGGCTCTGATTGTGGGCGTTTGAAACTGACGACCAAACCAGAGCCTTACACGCTCACTCGGACGCTGAACTGGATAAGCAGACAGGTAGCTCCTACATGGAAAGTCTTACAGAAGATTGACAGTACCAATGGCACGACTTATCTCAAAGACATTTTAGACCATGCGAAGCTCACAGAGCGTCACAAAAAGCTGATTGAACAGCAGACAACTTCCACAGAGGAAATGATTACAGAAACGGAGGAATGACAACATGAAGCATATCTTATTTGATTTATTCCTGTTCTCACTTGGGGCAGGATTCGGTGTAATTACCATGTGTCTTATGCAGGCAGGAGCAACCGCAGACAAAGAAATTGAAATGATGGAAAGGAGCAAAAAATAATGAATTTCGGACAGAACTTATACAACTGGTTTTTATCTAACGCACAGAGCTTGGTACTTATGGCGATTGCGGTTATCGGCGTGTATCTCGGATTCAAGCGTGAATTTTCCAAACTGATTGGATTCTTGGTGATTGCCTTAATCGCTGTCGGCTTGGTATTCAATGCTGCTGGCGTGAAAGACGTACTGTTGCAGCTATTCAATAAGATTATCGGAGCGTAATATATTGTTATCCCTCCTAGAGTTTTGATATACTAGAGAAAAGTCAATCTAAATCTGGGAGGGATAACCTTATGCTCCAATATGCTATAAAGAAAAGTTTTGAAGAAATGCAATCAGTAATTAAACTTGCTGAAACTGATTTAAACAATGATGAATTGAAAAAAGAAGTCAATTACAGAGTTGGTACATTTTTACATTGGCTATTAGATTATTATGAGTGGTTAGAAAAGACCTATGAAAAAAAGTTGGATAAGAACGATATTTCTTTTTTTAGCGGATTAAGATATGCAAATAATAAATTAAAACATGACCCTACCGTAATACAAATCTATGAACGTACAGGAGGTTTTTCTTTTCCGATTACATTTCCGCTGTCCATTGAAAAAATTGAGTTTAAGTGGGGAAAGATTGATGTAGAAAAAAATCCAAAACGCCAAAATCAATATAATAATTACATTACTTATATTGAGGGGAAAGAAATCATCATTGTATCACAAAAAGCATTGAAACGACTAGATAATTATAAGTAGAACATACGAACAGCAGCTAAATAGTTGCTGTTTTTGTTTGCCAAAATCAAAGATTGGAGGACAACATGAAAACAGATATTTTTGAGGATATGAAAGAATGTATCGGCTGCAATGATGTTTCCGACCTGCCTTACCGCAAGCGTGAGGTATGGGAAGAAATCAAACGACAGCTACCGCTTAAATATCCTAAAGAACAGTTAGAAAAGTTTTCTCATTATGTGTTCGGTGTAGATTATGCTGTTATAATGGGAATACTGGAAATGAAAGGAAGTGACAGACCATGCAGGAAATGCGGGTTTACCTGTTAAATAATACAAAACCTTACCATGACGAGGACGATGGTTACTCTGGCGACTGGTTCAACTGCCCTGTGGATTTTGAGGAAGTCAAGGAAAAACTCGGCGTGGAACATGAAGAACAGATTGAGATTGCCGACTATGAGCTGCCCTTTGACTTACACAGCGATACGCCGCTCTGGGAAATCAACGCCAACTGCCGCATGGTGCTTGAATTGGAGGGTACGCCTATCGGCAATGAAATGAAAGCCATTCAGAAGAAATGGTTTTCCAGCTTCGAGGAATTTATCGACCACAAAGACGAGATACGCTACTATGATGTAGGTGACGGTGCAGCTCTGGCAGAATACCTTATCTGTGAGGAAAACGTATTCGGTGAGATTCCTCACGAACTGCAAAAGCACATAGATTATCATTCCTATGGAAGTGAGCTGGAACTGGACGACAGATACTTATTCACCACAAGCGGCGTGTTCCGCTACCAGTAAAGGGGTGATGTGGTATCGAAGAAATGCGAATCTATATTGCCAATCTTGGGAAATACAATGAGGGTGAGCTTGTAGGCGACTGGTTCACGCCGCCCGTTGATTATGACGAGATGGCAGAACGTATCGGCTTGAATGACAGGTACGAAGAATACGCTATCCATGATTACGAGCTGCCCTTTGAGATTGACGAGTACACGCCGATTGAGGAAGTCAACCGTATGTGTGAAATGGCGGAGGATTTACCAGAGAACATACAGGACGAGTTGAGCGAGCTGGTCGGTCATTTTGGAAGTATCGAGGAACTGTACGACAATCAAGACCGTATCTTTCACTATCCAGACTGTGAGGATATGGCAGATGTGGCAGAGTATTTTCTGTATGAAAGCGGAACAATGGACGCTGTACCAGAAGAATTGAGAGATTACATAGATTTTGAAGGCTATGGGAATAACCTCTATACCTCCGGCACATTCATAGAAACGAATCACGGTGTTTATGAAATCGGCTGGTAACGCCAACTGAATATTTTACTATCTGCCAGTGAAATGACACTGGTTATTTTTTGCAGCAGCTTGTGAAAACAGGCTGCTGTTTCCATGTAAAGAAAAATCTTCAAAGAAAGGAGCTGTGAAAATTGAAGAAAATCAAAAGCTATACAAGCATATGGAGCGTGGAGAAAGTCATTTACGCTATCAATGACTTTCAACTCCCGTTCCCTGTTACGTTCAGTCAGATGGCTTGGTTTGTCCTGTCGCTGTTCGTGGTGATTCTCTTTGGGGAGCTGCCGCCCTTTAACATGATTGACGGTGCGTTCCTCAAATACTTTGGAATCCCTGTAGCGTTCACTTGGTTCGTATCTCAAAAGACCTTTGACGGAAAGAAGCCTTTCGGATTTTTAAAATCCTGTGTGTCTTTCCTATTGCGACCAAAAGTGACCTATGCCGGAAAAGCCATCAGACTGAAAAAGGAAAGATTCAATCCCATTATTACAACAGTTAGGAGTGTGATGTATGTTCCCGATTAAGTATATAGAAAACAATCTGGTGTTCAACCATGACGGTGAGTGCTTCGCCTATTATGAGCTGACACCTTACAATTATTCGTTCCTGTCACCAGAAGAAAAGTACATGGTGCATGACAACTTCCGTCAGCTTATCGCCCAGAACCGTGATGGAAAAATCCATGCCCTACAGATTGCCACGGAGGACAGCTTGCGTGCGGTACAGGAGCGTTCCAAAAAAGGAATCACGGGCAGGTTAAAAGAGATTGCCTGTAAAAAGGTAGACGAACAGACAGAAGCGTTGGTTGAAATGATTGGGGAAAATCAGATTGACTACCGCTTTTTTCTCGGCTTCAAGCTGCTGGTGAATGAGGAAGAAATCAGCTTCAAGGGTATGCGAAAATCAGCAGCTATGACCTTTACGGATTTTATCTATGAAGTCAATCACAAGCTAATGGGTGATTTTATTTCCATGAGTAATGATGAAATCAACCGTTTTCTAAAGATGGAAAAGCTCTTGGAAAGCAAAATCTCACGCCGCTTTCAGTTCCGCAGGCTGGATAAGAACGACTTCGGCTACCTCTTGGAACATATCTACGGGAATACAGGCGTTGCCTACAGTGATTATTCCTATGAGCTGCCAGTCAAGAAGTTAAAACGTGAAACGCTGGTAAAGCGATATGACCTTATCCGTCCGACACGCTGCATGATAGAGGAAAACCAGCGATACCTAAAGATTGAGCGTGAAGATCAGACAACTTTTGTTGCCTACTTCACGATTAACAATATCGTGGGTGAGCTGGATTTTCCATCTTCGGAAATCTTCTACTATCAACAGCAGCAATTCACGTTCCCTGTTTCCACTTCTATGAATGTGGAAATTGTCACCAATAAAAAGGCTCTGACGACTGTTAGGAACAAAAAGAAAGAATTGAAAGATTTGGATAATCACGCTTGGGAATCCAACAACGAAACGGGAAGTAACGTCATGGACGCTCTGGATTCGGTCAATGAGCTGGAAACCAACCTCGACCAGTCAAAGGAATCCATGTATAAACTATCCTACGTTATCCGTGTGGCTGCGGATTCTCTGGACGAGTTGAAAAGACGCTGTGATGAAGTCAAAGACTTCTATGATGATTTGAATGTGAAGCTAGTTCGCCCATTCGGGGATATGTTGGGACTGCATGGTGAGTTTATCCCGTCAAGCAAAAGATATATCAATGATTATATCCAGTATGTCACTTCTGACTTTCTCGCTGGACTTGGATTCGGTGCGACACAACAGCTTGGGGAAACGGACGGAATCTATATCGGTTATAACCTTGATACAGGAAAGAACGTCTATCTGAAACCTAGCCTTGCGGCACAGGGCGTAAAGGGTTCTGTGACAAATGCTCTTGCGGCTGCTTTTCTCGGTTCGCTCGGTGGTGGGAAATCATTCTGTAACAACCTTATCATCTATTATGCGGTGCTGTTTGGAGGAAAAGCGGTCATTGTAGACCCAAAATCAGAGCGTGGCAACTGGCAGGAAACGCTACCCGACATTGCACAGGAAATCAAGATAGTCAACCTTACCAGTGAGGACAAAAACAGAGGACTTCTTGACCCGTATGTGATTATGAAGCGAACAAAAGACGCTGAAAGTCTGGCGATTGATATTTTGACATTCCTTACAGGTATTTCCTCCCGTGATGGTGAGAAGTTCCCTGTATTAAGGCGTGCGATCCGTTCTGTGACACAGAGCAAGAAAAGAGGATTGCTCCGTGTCATTGATGAGCTTCGCAAAGACGGTTCTCCTGTGGCAGAAAATATCGCAGACCATATCGAGAGCATGACCGATTATGACTTTGCACACCTTTTGTTCTCGGACGGTGATGTGGAGCAGTCCATCAGTTTAGACAGGCAGCTCAACATCATACAGGTGGCAGACCTTGTATTGCCGGATAAGGACACGAAGTTTGAAGAATACACCACAATGGAGCTGCTTTCTGTGGCAATGCTTATCGTTATCAGTACCTTTGCCCTTGATTTTATCCATTCCGACAGGAGCATTTTTAAGATGGTGGATTTGGACGAAGCGTGGACGTTCTTACAGGTGGCACAGGGGAAAGCACTTTCTAACAAGCTGATTCGTGCCGGACGTTCCATGAACGCCGCTGTTTACTTCGTCACGCAAAACTCTGGTGATGTGGACGACGAAAAAATGAAGAACAATATCGGCTTGAAGTTTGCTTTTCGTAGCACAGACATAAAGGAAATCAAGAATACCCTTGAATTTTTCGGCGTGGATAAGCAGGACGAGGGAAACCAGAAACGACTTAGGGATTTGGAAAACGGGCAATGCCTGTTTCAAGACTTGTACGGGCGTGTGGGCGTTATCCAGATTCACCCTGTATTCTCTGACCTGTTCCATGCCTTTGATACCAGACCGCCAGTGCAGACAGAAGAAACGAGGTGAAGCCTATGCGTAAGAAAAAGATAATTCGCTGGCTGCTCATTACTCTTGCGGTGATTCTCGGCGTGCTGGTGATTTTATCCATCACAGGAACAGTGGCTTATGCGGCTGGACTGGTGGATAATACAGTGAGTGACGCTAACGCCTACTCTAAATATCCCCTAGAGAATTATCAGCTTGACTTTTACGTTGACAGCTCTTGGGATTGGCTACCGTGGAACTGGCTTGATGGAATCGGGAAAAGTATTCAGTATGGCTTGTACGCTATCACAAATTTTGTCTGGACGGTGAGCCTTTATATCTCCAATGCGACAGGCTATGTAGTACAGGAAGCCTACAAGCTGAACTTTATCTCTGATACTGCAAGCTCCATTGGAAAGAACATTCAAACGCTGGCTGGCGTGACTTCCAGTGGCTTTTCCAACGAGGGGTTCTATGTGGGATTCCTGCTTATCCTCATTCTGGTAACGGGTATCTATGTGGCATACACAGGACTGTTAAAAAGAGAAACCACAAAAGCTATTCATGCGATTATCAATTTCCTTGTGGTATTTATCTTGTCAGCGTCCTTTATTGCCTACGCTCCAAACTATATCAGTAAAATCAATGACTTTTCCGCAGATATAAGCAGCTCTGCTTTGTCACTTGGTACAAAGATCGTGCTGCCAGATTCCAGCAGCAAAGGAAAAGACAGCGTGGATTTGATTCGTGACAGCCTGTTTTCCATACAGGTGAAACAACCGTGGCTGCTCCTACAGTACGGGGAATCGGATATAGAAACGCTCGGTTCTGAGCGTGTGGAAAGCCTGTTATCGGGAAGTCCAGACACGGACGACAGAGAGGACGTTGTGATTGAGGAAATCGAAGATAAAGACAATGACTATTTGAGCGTCACAAAGACCATGACCCGTCTTGGTATGGTGGTGTTCCTGTTTATCTTCAATATCGGTATCTCGGCGTTTGTCTTTCTGCTTACCGGCATGATGATTTTCTCACAGGTGCTATTTATCATTTACGCCATGTTTCTGCCGATTAGCTTTATCCTCTCTATGATACCGACCTATGAGGGAATGGCAAAAAAAGCTCTTACGAAGCTGTTCAATACCATTATGATGAGAGCTGGAATCACACTGATTATTACCACAGCCTTTAGTATCTCGACTATGTTTTACTCCATTTCCTCCGGCTATCCGTTTTTCATGGTGGCGTTTTTACAGATAGTCACCTTTGCCGGAATCTATTTCAAACTCGGTGACTTGATGGCAATGTTCAGTCTGCAATCTTCCGATACACAGCAGGTCAGCAGACGAATCATGCGACACCCGTATATGTTCCTTAACCGCAGGGCAAGACGCTTGGAGCGTAAAATCGGAAGAACCGTTGCGGCTGGTGCGGCTGGCGGTGTAGCTGGTGCGGCGTCTGCTTCTGCTTCTACGAAAAAGGCAGGCAGTACCAAACAGACAGGTAATACGCATACCAGAGCAAATCACAATACTTCTGCTTATGGTGGAGGTAGCAGCAAGCCGCCAGCTCTGCCGGATTCCAAATCGCAAAAGCCGCTTGCATTGCCAGATAAGAAAAGTCAGACGGATTCCTCACAGACCGTACATAGTTCACAGAGCAATGCGCAGGAATCGCAATCTACCTCAAAGCGTGGAATCGTGGATAAAAAATCAGTATCAAAACAGCCGCAGTCAGAGAAACAGAATCCGCAGCGTCCGATTGTGGATAAGGAGCGACAAAGCAACGGATCAGCGACAAAGAGAGCTGCCCCGGTGCATGAGCGACCAGCGACAACGCCTGTTTCTGTAAAATCGGATTCACAGGTGGCAGCTTCAAAACCAGAGCAGAACGTCAAGGAACGTCCTGTCACAGTGACAAAGGAGCAGCCACAGTCAAGCAAGACAAAAGAGCCTGTGACAAAATCACAGGAGAATGTAAGAACACAGGTTGTCAGAGAATCCCGTCCGGCAGATAAACAGGCTTCATCAGCAGTAAATAAACATTCGCAAGCTGCTACAGATGGTTCACGACAGACCGTGCAGCGAAAATCACAGACAAAGACGGTTCAGAAAAAGACCACAAATCAATCAACAATAAAGAAATCTACCAGTAAGAAAGGCGGCAAGAAATGAAGTTAAGGCATTTCGCTGTGTTCGGTGGGATTTTCACAGTGATTATCTGTCTGCTTCTGTTCCTGTTTATCGTGACCGCAGATGATGAAGAAAGCGGCTCTTCCAGCCTTGATTTTTCTGGACTGAACCTGTCAGCGGAAGTCTTGAAACATCAGCCTACAGTAGAAAAGTATGCAAAGGAATACGGAATCTCTGACTATGTGAACTATCTGCTTGCGATTATGCAGGTGGAATCCGGCGGCACTGGCACGACAGACGTTATGCAAGCCAGTGAATCTTTAGGATTACCGCTTAACTCCCTATCCGTGGAGGATTCCATCAAACAGGGGTGTAAATACTTCTCGGAGCTTTTGAAATCCGCAGAAGCAAAAGACTGTGACATCAACACAGTGGTACAGTCCTATAACTATGGCGGCGGCTTCATTGATTACGTTTCCAGTCATGGGAAAAAGTACACCTTTGAGTTGGCGGTCAGTTTCGCAAAGGACAAGTCCGGCGGTGTCAAAGTCACCTATAAGAATGACATTTCCATAAAAGAAAATGGCGGCTGGCGTTACAAGTACGGGAATATGTTCTATGTAAAATTAGTCAGCCAGTATTTGGCTGTGCCTAGTTTCAGTGACGCTACCGCACAGGCAATCTTCAATGAAGCGTTGAAGTATCAAGGCTGGAAGTATGTGTATGGCGGCAGCAATCCCAACACTTCTTTTGACTGTTCGGGATTGGTTCAGTGGTGCTACGGAAAGGCTGGTATCAGCTTACCCCGTACCGCACAGGCACAGTATGACGCTACACAGCACATACCACTGTCACAGGCAAAGGCTGGTGACTTGCTATTCTTCCACTCGACCTATAATGCTGGAACATACGTCACTCATGTAGGAATCTATGCAGGAAACAACAGAATGTATCATGCTGGCGACCCTATCGGATATGCAGATTTAACAAGCTCGTACTGGCAGCAACACTTGATTGGTGCCGGACGGGTGAAAACCAAATAAGAAAGGAATGGTGCTATGCTATTTAAGAAAAAGGATAAGGAATCAAAACCAAAAAAGGAAAAGAAAGTGCCTGTGATGAAAGTTGGCACGCATAAGAAAACCGTGATTGCCTTATGGCTGGTGCTGATTGCCAGTGTCAGCTTTGGGGTGTATAAGAATTTTACCGCCATTGATATGCACACGGTACATGAGAAAGAAGTCATTGAGCAGCGTATCGTTGATACCAACAAAATAGAGAACTTTGTAAAAGCCTTTGCAAAATCCTACTATTCTTGGAGCAATACGCAGGAATCCATTGAGAAAAGAACCACAGCCATTAACCAATATCTGACAAAGAATCTGCAAGATTTGAATGTTGATACGGTACGACAGGATATACCCACAAGCTCTACGGTGACGGACGTTAAGATTTGGGAGGTTGAAGCGGCTGGAACGGACGACTTTACCGTTGTCTACTCGGTAGATCAAACGGTAACGGAGGGAGAAACCTCTATCGGTTACACTTCCGCTTACATGGTGGTGGTTCATGTAGATGGTGACGGAAACATGGTTATCACGCAGAATCCGACCATCAGCAGCATACCGACAAAATCCAGCTATGAACCAAAAGTCAAGGAATCAGACGGAACGGTGGACGCTGCCACTATGGAGGAAGTGACAGAGTTCTTGGAAACATTCTTTAAGCTCTATCCTACCGCAACAGAAAAAGAACTTGCCTACTATGTATCGGGGAATGTGCTGGAACCTGTAAACTGTGAGTATGTGTTCTCGGAGCTGGTAAATCCAATCTTCACACAGGACGGTGAACAAGTAAAAGTGTCTGTATCGGTAAAATATCTCGACCAAAGGACAAAGGCAACACAGATTTCACAGTTTGATTTGACGCTGGAAAAAGATAGTAACTGGAAGATTGTAAAATAGTATGATGAAAGACTTGCATTTCGTATATATGAATGAAGTGCAAGTCTTTTCATATAAATGAATGAATATTATTCATTGACTTTCGTTTCAATAGCTTGTATAATACAAAACTGAAAGGAGGCTTATATTTATGGACAATACAAAAGAAATGTCAAAAATAGCTTTTAACCAACAAGCACTTACTTATGATAAGGATATAAAAGGTCAACACGCCAGAACCCTTTATCCTTACATATTAAATATGCTAAAAGGTAGACATTTTTCTTCTATTTTAGATTTAGGGTGCGGTACAGGAGAACTTCTTTATCAAATACAACAAATATATCATTCAAAAGATTTAACAGGTATAGATATATCTGATAAAATGATTGATATGGCTAATAAAAAAAAGATTAACAATGCTCATTTTGTAATAGGTGATACAGAAGATTTACCCTTTAAGAATAATACATTTGATATTGTCATTTGTAATGATTCTTTTCATCATTATCCAGCACCAGAAAAAGTATTAGATGAAGCATACCGTGTTTTAAAAGACAGTGGCATAATTATTATTGGTGATTGCTGGCAACCATTATTTGCACGACAACTAATGAACATGTATATGAAGCACAGCAAGGAGGGTGATGTAAAGATATATTCAAAAAAAGAAATGATTCACCTTTTATTAAGGAAATTTCATAATGTTAATTGGGAGCGTATCGGAATTACTTCTTGTATGTCATTTGCGACTAAATAGATTGAGTGAATATCAGTCATTGACACTTTATTTTGTAAATGCTACTCTATAGAAAAGGAGGTTATTGTATGCGTATTTCCAAAGAACCAGAAGCAAGAAAGCAAGAAATATTAGAAACCGCTATGAAATTGTTTGCTGAAAAAGGATATGAAAAAACGTCCATATCTGATATTGCAAAAGAAATCGGAGTGGCACAAGGACTATGTTACCGCTATTTTCCATCAAAAGATATTCTTTTTCAAACAGCAGTCAATGAGTATGCAAATATATTAGTCGATAAATTAAAAACAAACATCAATATCGAACAGGATTCCATAAAGGATATTTTAAATCATATGGAAGTATTATCAGAAAGCACAAATGATACATATTATGATACATTCCATGATGAAAAAAATAAAACTTTTCACGACTTGCTCTCTTTAAGTATATGCAAAAAGTTAGTACCTGTCGTTGTAAAGCTGATAAAAAAAGCAAATGTAACAGGAGAACTTAATATTTCTGATGTAGAATCATATGCTAATTTTTGTGTATACGGTCAGCTTGGAATTTTGACAGATGATAATTTAACACCAGAAGAAAAAAACAGAAAGATAAAAGCAATTTTATTTGACTTATTCAAGCTATAATCTTTCCCCTGCTTTTACGGGCAGGGAAAATTTTTAAATAATAAATGAATGATATTCATTCAGTAAGGAGAATTATATGAACACAAAACTAGATTTTATAAACGGAAATACAAAAAAATGTTTGCTGGCAATGACACTACCTATGATTGTAGCCATGTTTTTAAATATGGCTTATAACTTGGTTGACAGTCTTTGGATTGGAAATTTACTCGGAGAATTAGCGTATGCTGCATTAACTAATTCTACACCTATCGTACTACTTTTGACTTCTGTTGCGATGGGAGCAACAAATGGAATTTCTATTTTGCTCTCGCAGGCAATAGGAGCTAGAAACGAACAAAAGAAAAAGAAAGTGATTTCTACGTCCTTTTGTATTGCAGTAATTTTTTCTTTGTTCATTACTTTTATTTTGGAATTGTTTTTGCCTGTTATATTAGCAGCATTAAATACGCCAGCGGAAACAATGAACATGGCAAGAGATTATTTATCAATTTACATTTTAGGTTACATAGCTGTATATCTTTACTTATATTTTACAGCGGTTCTTCGTAGTTTTGGAAATACAATATTTCAAGTGATTGCTATGCTTATATCGACAATTTTAAATATCGTTTTAGACCCTATTTTCATTCTTAAAATAGGATTTCATGGAGCTGCGATTGCGACATTACTCTCACAATCAATGTGTTTAATTTTTATGATTATTTATATTAAGAAACGAAATGTTTTTAAAATTTCATTTGCGGATTTTGATAAAAAAGAAATTATCCCACTAATAAAAAGTGCTGTACCATCTGTAATTCAGCAAAGTATTCCGGCAATTAGTACCACTTTTTTAACTTCGCTTGTCAGCACTTATAGTATTTCTGCCATTGCAGCATATGGCATTACAGGAAAATTAGAAACAATATTATTTTATCCTGCAATGGCATTTAATATGGTTTTGACTTCCATTGTTGGACAATGTATTGGTGCAAAAAGAGTTGACAGAGCAAAAGACTATTTAAAATTATCCTTGAAATATGGGATTACGGTTTTATTTATACTTTCAATTCTGATTATTATTTTTTCAAAACAATTAGCAGGCTTATTTGTTTCAAGCGACCCTGTAGCACAGATTGTAGAAGAATATTTCATTATTATTAGTATTGGATATGTATTAAATACCGTAACAAATTGTTATTTAGGCTGCTTGAATGGAATGGGAAAACCTACAAAGAGTATGATTTTGATGATTTTCTATTATTTAGTTGTTCGCATACCTTTAGCTTATGTTTTTTCATATATCGGACTTGGTTTAAATGGTATATGGATTGCAGTTTTGATTAGCCATATAATCGCTTGTATTACAGCTATTTTAACTGGTACACACTCATTTAAGAAGAATATAAAAATGGAGGGTTAATTTCCCTCCACTTCCTTAGACTTGATGATTCCGTCAGCAACACTTTCCATGATAACTAAATCCTTATCGGAAAGGTTGTCAAGTTGCTTTTCCAACTGTCGTCTTCTGGTACTTTTATCCAGATCAGACACAGGCAGGAAAAATTCATCAACGGAAATATTGAGTAATGATACAAGGTCATAGAATACCTGTAAACTTGGGTGCTGCCCTTTATTTTCAATATTTGTTAGATAACGTGGGTCAATTTCAATCATTGTTCCCACTTGTTCACGGGTTAAACCCTGTTTCATACGAGCTTCTTTGATGGCAAGACCAAAGGCTCTAAAATCGTACTTATCTTCCTTTTTACGCATATGTAATCACCTCACTATATTCTACAGTTCCTGTTGATTTTCTAACAGGTACAGAAAAACGTATAGCATGGTTTGATAGTTCCTATTATGCGTATAAAAGCAAAAAGGTACTGCCCTGCGGTAAATAAAAAAACCGTTATTAACAGTACCATTTTTGCGTGTCAAAAAATATCTTTACTTAAATGGCGGTTTGGAAAGCCGCCTTTTTCTTTTTCCAACAATGAAAAATAGCATATTGGTTTTGTTTGGCGGCTCTGGGAGGTAGCCGCATTGAAAGAACCTTATAACCGACAATATTTCTCAAATCTGCTATTGTCAAAAAAATCTTAGCCTTTAAAGCAGCACAATACGCTCTCGAATGTGGTTTTTCACATTACATAGCAGGAACAACTATTAAAGCACAAGAACAGCATTTCTTTTATGTCCTTGTGCTTTTTTGCTGCTTAAAAATTTTTTTCAAAATCTTTTCTGAAAACGCAACAAATAGTTGCTGCGTGGGTAGCTACTGTGCGGAAAGGGGGATAGAGGGAAAACAACCTCATCTACTCTCACGCAGAAAGGAGGTGAATCAGCATGAAGTCATCTTCTTTCCAACAGGCTATTCAAGCACAGTTTGATTGCCTTACAAAGAAAGTCATTAAAAGAGCAGCAATGAAGTATAACCGTGATATTTCAAGACGCTTGAAACATGAAGTTCCGTTTTCTGAAATTTCAGATTTGGAATTGAACAAAGCAGGCGTTTATGACAAATATTCCAGCGATTATACAGCGTTCAATGTTCTTGGCATGGAAGTACAAGTATCTGACGACCAGTTAAGCAAAGCACTCAAATGTTTACCAGAGAGAAAACGCAATATCATTTTGTTGTCATACTTTATGGATATGTCTGACGCAGAAATCGGAGAGCTTATGAACGTGGTACGCACTACTGTTTACCGTCACAGGACAAGCACTCTGGAAGAATTACGAAAAATGATGGAGGAGGAATAAGCATGGACAAAGACCAAAAACATATACCGTTTGCTGTGATTGTGGCGGCTACGAATGGTGATGAAGCTGCAATACAGGAAATCTTGGATTTCTATGACGGGTACATATCAAAGTTGAGCTTACGCAAATTGTATGACGAATACGGTAACGTCTACATGGTAGTGGATTCTGAATTAAAAGGCAGAATACAGGCGGCAGTCATGGATATGATTGCAAACTTTGAGATAGTCGTAATCTAATCATTCAGACGGGCGGAGCATTTTCCCCTTTCCTCTGCTCCGCTTGTCAATCTATGAAAGTCCATTATCTAGGTAGTGGATTTTCATAGACTGGCAAATACAGTCGGTAGCTCTTTGACAACTGAATAAAGCAGTCAGATACGTTTGATATGCAGCGAGCCAGCGGAAATTGTACGCCATGACCTAAAAAAGCGAGCGATTCATGCAATGATCCGAGAGCGACTTGTGGAATGGTCGTTCTGCCATGACCTGCATATCTGAATAATGATACACTCGCATGGTGCGGTTCTGCTCATAGGAATGAGAATGGTGAGAGTCCAGTGGAGCTTCCAAAGCCATCTGACTGCTTCGGAAACACACAGTAAAGGAGGTGCATAAGGCAAAAATTTTGCAGTCTGTATGTCAGATATAAGCTGCTGATAATCTATCTCTGATATGGTATACTTTTAACTATGATTAGGAAGAAATGCTGTATTAAAAGGGGTAGAAAGTGATATGAAGATATTGTATGTTACAGATTTACACGGAGATAAAAAGAAGTACAGAAAGATTCTGGACGTAGCCATTGAAAAGGAAATCAAAGTCATTGTAAATGGCGGGGATATGTTACCAAAACAATGTGACCGCCACAGTGAGCAATCGTTTTTTATCAATGGATTCCTTGATGAATATTTTGAGGAACTGAAAAAGCAGGACATCACATACCTTGCCATGCTTGGAAATGATGATTTACTGGCAGCAGATGAAATGTTTGACAATCTTTGCGACAGATTTGAAAATGTCTGCAATATAGCTGGTAGGAAATTTTCTGTCAATGGATATGAATTTATCGGCATAAACTATATTTTAGACCATCCGTTCGGTTGTAAAGACAGGGTTGTTACAGAAACACATTATATTCCGCAGCGTCAGTTAAGTCCTGTAGCCGGAATCTCTAATGCTGTTGATTATGACAGGATTTACAACTGGCTGGAATATTCCAGAACAGAATTACCGCATATGTGTGATGTGCTGAAGAAACTTCCATTGCTGGACGATAGACAAAAAGCGGTTTACGTTATGCACATGCCGCCTGCGGGATTGAGATTAGGACAGTTGCGCTATCAAGATTTGGATATAGGCTCTGTTGATATTTATGAATTTCTGAAAGAAAAACAGCCACTTCTTTCTCTGCACGGACATATACATGAAAGTCCTGACACAGAGAAAGGAAAGTGGATAAACCAGATTTATCAGACAACCTGTATTCAGACTGGACAGACGGAACTTAATGACAAATACATGGTTTATGCGGAGATTGATTTGCAGGAAAAGAAGTATGAACGCAAAGTAATCAGTGTAGATTAGCAGAAAGACACCAGAAATGGTGTTTTTTTGTTGGAAGAAATGAGGTGGGATTATAGGAAAAACAGTACAGTCCAATACAATAAAAATAGGAAATACGACCTTTTATGTAACGTCAGTGTTCTCCGGTACAGTGGATTTGCAGCATTTGATTAAAAGGCTGATTCAAAAGGAAATCGAGCAGGAAAACAATGGATATTAAATTGAGAACAGTGTAATAAGCGGCTGAAAATAATTAAGTAGCGTGGTATAATATTAACAGGATATAAGTTGTTTGTTTGCTGTTGGAAAGGAGTAAAAATGACGAAACAGCAAGCAAGATTAAGAGTTAGATTATATGCACGTTTATCCAAAGATGATGGTGACGCTGATAAAGAAAGCAACAGTATCACAAACCAGTTGCAAATGCTCCGATATTATTCAAAGGAAAAAGGATTTGAAATCATTGACGAGTATGTAGATGATGGCTATTCCGGCACAACATTCAACAGACCGGATTTAAACCGCATGATTGAGGACGCTATGGAAGATACACAGCCTAGTGGAATCATGGTAAAGGATATGTCAAGGTTCGGTCGCAACAATGCCATGTTCATGTATTACGTGGAAGAAATCTTCCCGAACAATGACATTCTCTTTATCGCACTGAATGATGATGTTGACACAAGATATGAGGATAACGAGATGATGCCATTCAAATCTATTATGAATGAGTATTATGCACGTGATACCTCAAAGAAAATCCGAAGCGTCAAGAAAACAACTGCTTTAAGTGGCGGGTTCTGCGGTTCATTCGCTCCGTATGGTTATAGGGTTGACCCGAACAATAAGCGTAAACTACTGATAGACCCGGAAACAGCGCCTATCGTCAAGCGTATTTTTGAAATGTCGAAACAGGGAAACAGTGTTCATCAGATAGCAAGAACATTGTGTGAAGAAAAGATTTTGATTCCGAGAGCCTACAGAGCAATGAAGAATGGCACGCTGGAAACAAGCACAGGGTTCCGATTCCCTACCGACTGGGTTGGAAAAAATGTTAAGATGATTTTGGAAAATCAAGTGTATCTCGGTCATATGGTATCGCACAAGACACAGACAAAATCATTCAAGAACAGAAAACTGGTAGCGGTTCCTAAGGAAGATTGGATTGTTGTAAAAAACACCCATGAAGCTATCATTGATGAAGAAACCTTTGAACTGGTACAGAAATTCATCAGTGTAAAGAAAAGACCAAATAAGACTGGACGACCAAATATGTTTGTGGGGCTTGTAAAATGCCCGGACTGTGGACGCAATATGGCGTTCTCCAATCCAAACGGGAGAGAGCCGAGATTTCGTTGCAGGACATATGCCAGAAACAGCAACCTCTGCACAACTCATGCAATTTCCTATGACGCATTGGTGAAGATTGTCATGGACGACATTCAAAAGCATATCAGGAATATGGAAACATTAGGCGACCAGTTCATTGAAGAAATGAGGGTGTTGAGTGAATCCGGCGGCGGTAAGAAAATCAAGCAGTTTAAACAGGAATTGGAACTGGCAGAAAAGCGTATTGCTGAAATTGACAGTATCATAATGAAGCTGTTTGAGCAGAATGTAGCAGGAAAGATTTCTGATGGACGTTTTGAGAAAATGTCTGTAACTTATGAAAATGAGCAGAGAGAACTTGAAGAAAGGCGTAAGGCATTAAAAGAGAAAATCGAAGCTGAGGACTACAAGACGAAAAATACAAACCAATTTTTAGAAACCATACGCAAGTATGAAAACGTAACAGAGTTAAACCGTTCTATGCTGGTTGAACTGATTGACAGTATATATGTGTATCAAGCAGAGGGAACCGGCAAAGAACGTACTCAAAAAGTGGAAATCAATTATAGATTTCTTTGTGAGTCCCAATGTGGTATTGCATGATGGAAACGGACGAACCGGGCGGCTGATCCTGTTTAAGGAATGCCTGAAAAACGATATTATCCCCTTTGTGGTAAATGATAGCCGCAAAGCAGAATACTATCATGCGTTGAATACCGCGCAGACAAAGCAGGATTACAGCCTGCTGGAGCGGTTCTTCCGCGAGGAGCAGACCGAATACCGCCAGCAGGTCGAGGGTTTCCTGCCACCGGTCGAAAAATAGCCGAAGCTATTGCGGCTACTGTCAGGCTACTGCCGGTGAATACAGGTGGTTGCAACAGGCATAGAAAACGTATAAAAATAGTGAAAAATGTCTAATATTTGCGCTGTTTTAGCGGGAAATGCAGGATGAATACCTCATACAGCACCGCTCCGACTCCAAAGGCCATGCGTTCGAATCGCACCGGGCGCACCAAAATGTGTTGATGAAAGATGCAACGCCGAAAACGCCGCACGAAAGTGTGGCGTTTTCACATATAATGCGCTGCTTTTAGAACGAAAAGGCTGCAAAACTCGATTTATCAGAATTCCAGTTTTGCCCCGCGAGAGGCGACATTTTTAAGATGTGCCCTGCCAAATTTATGGTCTGGTGTGGTTCGAACACCAAGGCTTAAAAAAGAATAAAGAATAAGAATACAGGCTGATATGCTCCCCATAGAGTAGACACTCGAAATAACAAAAATTCGAGACTACACTAAGGGGAGCATTATTATGTCAAAACGGATACCGGAAGAGATCATCCACTCAACGGAGAAGGAAGCCAGGCAGCAATCTGTAAAAAGTACGGACTACGACATACGAAGAACGGATTGAAATTATCAGCTACTGCATCGAGAATGAAAATGACTACGCTGCTGCTGTTGCGCGATTCGGCGTCAGCTACCAGCAAATCTATTCCTGGGTGAGAAAGTACAATGAGAAGGGCATAGAAGGTCTGGTAGACAAGCCTGGTAAGCGTAAGGCCGAATCTGAGATGACAGAAGCGGAGAAGCTGCGCGCCGAGAACCGGATACTGGAAGCCCGAAACAGAAGATTGAAAACGGAGAATGCAGTGCTAAAAAACTCGAGGAACTCGAAATGAGGTGGCGCTGAGCGGAGTAAGACAAGAATATCTCTACATTTGTGTTCGGAAAATGCACGAAGATGGGTATGCAATAACCGAGACTTGTGATATTCTGAACCTGAATCGGTTCTATCGTTTGGTACATATTGTCGGCCTGCTTGCTGTCATCTGCAGAAAACGTCCGGCATATCAGCGGTCTAAGCCGGAAGTAACGGCGCACCAATGAATTACCGCAGCTTGCTGGATGCTGCATAAATGAAAACCAGGACCTCTGAGATGAGGTCCTGGAGAAAACTTTTTGTTTTTTCGTCTGTCTAATTGACAGGGAGCGGTTCACTCCGCCAATGTCAGGTCGATTTCGTTTTTTCCGACATAGATCCGCCTTTTTTCATAGCCAATCAACAAATTCTGAAGCTGACAGTTTCCACTGGCTGTATTCTTATTTTTCCTCTCTGTCGGTGGTTGTGGAGAACGGCGCGAATACGAGCCAGTAATTTTTCTGTACTGAATGATTTCGTACCAGAAAATGCGCGAAATGAGTTGCTGAGAGGTGCTGCGAACAACCGCTCAAATTTTGTTCCCAGAGATTTTTCGGCAGCAAAATCGGCTCTGAGTTTACGGAGAAAAGCAGCTTGCAGGTCTAAAAACTTGCAAGCTGCCTTCTAAACAGTCTGCACTTTACTGCACCCGAGATCCAGTCAGAATCATCCGGACGATCATCTACCGAAATAATATAGATACATATCCTCCATATTGGGTGCTGTTGGTACTGCGTCGGGTCGAGGGGCGCTTTTGCTGAGCAGACGGATCACACTTTTTCCGTCTGTGTGCATGACATTGCTGCAGGTATATTGCTTTGTGAGTGCCGCTTCGTCCGCAGCAGGAACTGTAACGAGCCAGACTTGCTCGTTCAGCTGCTCCAGCAGCGAAGCAGGCTTTTGCATTCCGAGGACAACACCTTTCCGAAGCAGAATGATTTCGTTTGCGACTGCTTCGAGGTCCGATACAATATGCGTCGACAGCAAAACGAGCTTTTGCTGGGAAAGATCACTGATGATACCGCGGAACCGGATCCGTTCTTCCGGGTCAAGCCCAGCTGTCGGCTCGTCCAGCACCAGAATTTCGGGGTCTCCAAGCAGTGCCTGTGCGATTCCCACACGCTGCCGCTGTCCGCCGGAGAAACCTTTCAGCTTTTTCTGCTTTTTGTCCTCCAGACCGACCATATGCAGAAGATCATCCGTCTGCCGCTTGGCCTCAAACTTTGACAAGCCCTTTAATCTGGCGATATAGAGCAGAAACTGCTCCGCTGTGAAATTCGGATAAACGCCGAAATCCTGCGGCAGATAGCCGAGCTTTTTCCGGAACGCGGCACCCATGACCGCAATGTCTTGCCCATTTAGCAATACACGTCCGGTCGATGGGGCGAGCAGATCCGTCATGATCCGCATCAGCGTCGTCTTCCCGGCTCCGTTTGGACCGAGCAAGCCATAGACGCCTGACCCGAGGGTCAGGTCGATCTGTTGCAGCGCGGCCGTATTGCCGTAGAGCTTGCTTATATGTTCGAAGGAAAGCTTCATAATTCCTTGCGCTCCTTTCTTTGATGGATGGCGGCCAATAATAATCCACCCAATAACAGCGCGTACCAGACACCCCAGACTCCCGGGGTCACACCGATTCTCCGTCCACGCATCCATTCTGCAAAAAATCCATACCGGACAAACCAGAAGAATTCAAACTTTTTCAGCACATCGGCATTGATAAAATAGCTGAACGCAAACGGAGCTCCGCAGATGCACATGGCCGCTGGCTGATTCTTCAGACTGTCACATACAAATGCTGCAAAGAGGAAAAATCCAATTGTTCCGATGAGAACGATCGCCGTGCTGCGGAACCATGCGTGATTCCAACCATCCGGTTGGGGAAGCCTGCCGGAAATGAGAATTGACAGCGCATGATTTCCGGCTGCTAACAGCACAGCACCAGCCGAAGCGGCAATGCTCCCGGCAATCAACCGGTTCCGGAACAGCGTGCTTCGACCATAGGCGGTGCTGTTGATGACAGGAAAGACTCCTGTTTCACGATCCGCGGAAAACAGACGGATCAGAACGAGCAGAACCAGAAAACCGAGTGTTACGGAGCCTATCTTATTCCAGAATTCTGCGGATAAGGACCAGAACGCATCGCTGCGGAATCGGGAATCGAAATAGGCGAGGACAGCCCGGACGGATAACCCGGCGCCCAGAACGAGCCAGTAGAGCGGATTCCGGAAACAGCGGATCAGATCAGCCTTCATGCCTTTGCTTTCCTCCTCCATATCCTCCAAAAGAGGAAAAACTCCAGAAGGATCATGCCAATCCCCAGCAGGACCGGTTTCCATACGTCCGACCACAAATATGGAAAGACCCACGAATAGCTCTCCTGCAGCAGATACCCACCGAAGCCGAACCGATAGAGCGCGTCGATCGGCACACGAAGGAGCTCCGGCAGCTGAGGCCCGACAGCGGAATACGCGAAAAACAGCAGATAGCTTCCGCCGCAGAGGAACAGACTGAGCGCTGTCCGCCGTGTCAGCGCAGCGACGATCAGGATAAACCCGGCGAAATATAACGCGCCCAGGAACAGAAAGCCATACTGGATCGCACAGTACGCAAGATTGGACATCGGCGGCAGCGCCGTATCCGCAAAATACACGCATCCAGCAACAGAGGAGAGGGCGCCTTCGAACCCGAACGCGCCGCCGTTTACCAGCAGACTGGCTGCGCCGATGATGAAAACAACGACCGCGCAATAGAGGACCGTAAACGCCGTTTTCGCCCTCCATGTGTACCGTCGGCCAAGCGCTGCCGTCCCGACAAGATCGTCCGTCCGGTATTCCTTTTCGCAGCAGACCAGCCGTGGCAATCCGACCGCAAGCAGAAACGCCGTCAGCGTCGCGCCATAGGAATAGATATTCTGCTGAACAAAATTCCACTTTTGCCGTGCATCATAGAGCACGCTGTAATTCTGTTCCGAAATTTCCGTGTATAGCCCCAGCAGCAGGTACAACCCGCCAAGGAGATACGCGACCCAGACCTCGCGGAACGCCCGATGCTTTCTGGCTTCATCCGATATGAGCCATGTCATAATGCTCCCTCCTTCGTTGAACATTGTATACAAGAATGCCGTATAAAATCAGTCCGATAGCCGCCAGCACAGCGTAGGCAGCGGTGGAGCAGAGCTGCAAAAGCCGGTCAAACGGCAGTACCGTCACGAGGAAGCAGAGCGCCGCCCAAAAGACGAGTGCAAGCAGGGACAGCCCTTCCGAATTGCGGAGCGAAGCAGACAAAAACAGGAGCAGCGCGCAGAGATAAATGCTCGGTACCGCGCCGCAGAGCGCCAGCCGCAAAAACGCCTCACTCGCAGAAACGTGCAGCATCACGGAAAGGAGCACCAGAGCGCCGAACATGCAGCATGAGATCACGACAGACCGCGCAGCCAGCATCTCCGGATAGGAATACGGAAATGTAGCCTCCAATTCACGCATGTTCTGGTTACTGGCGAGCACATACCGGTGGAACAGCAGGAGCATCGGCATGGGCGCGGTGCAGAAGATCGTCAGCATCGGCATAGACAAAGCCCTGACGCTGAGCAGACCGAAAATCAATGCACCCGCGAAAAGCCCAAGCAGCAGGCCCCCGTTTATTTCACCTGCGGCGATCCGCAGCAGCGTGAAGACCGGCGTCTGCCGGTCCCTTGGCTCCGGCATGGACGCTTGCAGCCGCAAAATGGTGCGGCGGATTTCCTGTTCCATTCGATCGTTCATTCGAAGTCCTCCCGCAGTTTATCTGAGAGTGTATTTCTGGCGGCACGAAGCCGTGATTTGACCGTCGGCAGCGGTGTGTTCGTCATTTGTGCGATCTCCTTTGCGGTAAATTGATGGAAATAATGTAAGATCACTGCCTCCCGCTGTGCGGCAGGCAGCTTCTCCAGCGCGGCTTTTACGGACATGGAGACCGCTGCCATATCTTCAAACGAGGCAGCCGGATCGGGTCGGTCGAACACGGTGTCTTCCACCTGAACGATTTTCTGTCGAAAGCGAAAGTAGTCCATACATTTGTTATGCGCGATCGTAAACAGCCAGCTGTCAAATTTCCGCCACGGCGTATAACTGCCGATGCTCTGCATCATTGCGATAAAAACATCCTGCGTCAAGTCATAAGCGTCCTGCTCATGCCCGGTCAATTTGAAAACATATCCGTAAATTCGCGGATACCAGCGGCGAACCAAAAGCTCCAGTGCGCTCTTATCTCCGCCTTTGATCCCGCGCACCAGTTCATGATCGCTATATTCCACCGCCTCACCGCCTTTTCTGTCAGTATAACGAACGAGAGCACCTAAAGGGATGAAAGATACAAAAGATATTTTATAAAAATTTTAACAGGTCCTTGCGTGTGTTTCCAACTGCATTATTTGAGCGCTTTTATATTTTAACACCGGAGCGCCAAAACTGCGCATTAGGAACCAAAGAATAGGCTTTATCTGGAGTTCACGCAAAAAGCAACCGCCCTGCAAGTCGTGACCTATTTAACATACAAGACGATAACTTGCTTCGCGGATGCCTTCCTTAAAAGATACCTCACATATTGTATCGCGGCTTTTGCAAAAACGTTTGACTTCACCGTGTCCCAATCTGCCAGTTTGACAATCTCCGGCGTGCTGACCGCCAATCTCTCCAAGACGGTTGCGAATTTACTTGCCAGCATCAAGCTGCAAGCCTATTCGCCGCCGCTGCCCATTGAGACGGACCGCATCCATGTTGCCAACGGGACGTTTTTCACGGACGGCAGCTTCAGTGCCGACAATAGCTACTGCAACAACCGCCTGACCGTCTCCTACGATCCCAGCGTACCTGCGTCGAAGCGTTGGCTGAAATTCTTATCTGAGTTGCTCCAAGCAGAGGACATTCCCGCCTTGCAGGAGTTTCTCGGCTACTGTCTGCTGCCCACCACCAAGTGGCAGAAGATGCTCATGCTCATCGGCAAGGGCGGCGCGGGCAAAAGCCGCATCGGTCTTGTCATGCGCTCCCCGCTGGGGGACAGCATGAATACCACCAGCATCCAGAAGGTGGAGAGCAATCGGTTCAGCCGTGCGGATTTGGAAAACAAGCTCCTGATGGTGGATGACGATATGGACATGAGCGCATTGCCCAAGACCAACTATATCAAATCTATCGTGACCTCCGAGTGCAAGATGGACATGGCGCGCAAGGGCGTCCAGAGCTACTAGAGCCAGCTGTATGTGCGCTTCCTCTGCTTCGGAAACGGTGCGCTGAACGCCCTGCACGACAAATCCGATGGCTTCTTCCGACGCCAAATCATGCTGACTACCAAAGGCCGGCCCGCAGGCCGAGCGGATGATCCATTTCTGGTGGATAAGCTATTGCAGGAAAAGGAGGGCATTTTCTCTGGTGTCTGGAGGGTCTGCACCGGTTGATTGGGAACAACTATCAGTTCAGCATTTCGGGCAAGGCCAGAGAGAATATGGAGACGGTCAAGCGCAGTAGCAACAATGTGATCGAGTTTCTGCAATCTGAGGGCTATATTCGTTTCAAGGCCGACAGCGAGGCCAGCTCCAAGGCAATCTATGAAGCCTATACGAGATGATGCGACGATAACGTACAGAAGCCCATGTCGGCAAACCGGCTCAGCTCGGAGCTAGCTCAGAACGAACGTCTTTACAACGTGGAGGCCACCAACAATGTCCATGTCGGCGGCAAGCAGGTTCGGGGATTTATGGGCCTTGAGGTGATCAATCTGCTGCTTTTCAGAAGATGCAATCTGAACTGGGGGATTACTTCAGCAAGGTATTCCGTACCATCACAACGGATAACGATCCTGAGTTTGCCCGGCTGGCAGAGTTGGAAACAGGAACGAATACGAAAGTGTACTTTACCCATCCGTATACATCCTGTGAGAAAGGGGCAATAGAAAACCACAATGGCCTGATCCGACGCTTTATACCAAAGGGAAAGCGGATTTCAGATTAGAGCGATGATGACATTCTGGCTGTGGAGCTATGGGCGAATCGTCTTCCGCCACCAGACTGATTCTAACAGATGAAATGCTCAACTTGATATTGTAATTTGCGGCTTTTGCGAACTTTACTTGACGCGGCCAAATCGCCGCTGCTTTAATTGTGCGGTATTGCCTTAGGCCAGAGGGCAAATGAATGTACTGCATGGCGAAGCCTCCCGTGCTGATTACTACGAAAAGCATACCGGTACAGACGCTGCCACGCACACCCAACTTCACTTCAAGCTCACAAGAAAAATAATTAAAACAAAAAAGCAGCAACTTTCGTTGCTGCTTTAGATGTAGGCGTT
>NZ_QUIX01000016.1:0-48786 GCF_003480365.1 Butyricicoccus sp. AM32-19
CCTTTGAGGTTTTGGATAAGCTGCCGGATGGACTTCATCAGATTGTTGGCAGCTCTGATTTCCCGGTTCAGGTTTCCGATATTCGTCTGGATACCTCGCTTTTCCATCTGCTGGACAGCAACTCCCTCATGGACAGTGGGGACTATATCAAGCCCCTGTCTGGCATAGGAACGTAAGTCCACACGCTCCGGGCGGTCATTGGCTTCCAGATAGCGGTTCTGGATGACCTCCCATTCATGCCGCCAGATTTCACAATACTTCTGGTCGTTCCAATCAACCGTATCCTCCTTGTGGCTTTTCCACCTGCCGGACGGAAGTTTTATCCGTTCTCCGCTTTCATCAAGGTCATAAACCTTGCGGCTCTTGGGAAGCCATTTCCCATGTTCGTCCATTGCCCTCATAGTGAGCAGGACATGGGCGTGGGGATTGTGTCCCGGCGGATGGGGGTCATGGATTGCAAAATCAGCAATCATGCCTTTGGAAACAAACTGCTGCTCACAAAACTCCCGTACAAGGACAGCGTACTGGTCAGGCAGTATCTCTCTGGGGATGGTAAGCACCCACCTCCTTGCAAGCTGGGAGTTCCATTGCTTCTCCACCGCTTCGGCGGCGTTCCATAAGGTATTGCGGTCTGCATATTCCTGTGGGGCATTTGCCGGGAGCAGGATTTCATTGTGGACGATGCCACGCTTTTCCGGGTAGTGCTTCACTTGCTGGTCGTATTCACAGAACAGCTTTTCGCCACTCTGGTAAGCAGCGGCGGCAACCGCAGACTGTCGCTGGCTGCGCTGAACAATCGTGATTTCGTTGTGTGGACAGGGCATTTCGTGTCCCTCCTTTCGGTAATTGGTGGATGGGGTGGCGTTTTACCACCTCATTTTGGGCAGAAAAAAAGCAGGAGAACTTTTTCAGATTCCCTGCTCGGTGTGCCGCTGTGTGGGCGGCGGGTATTTAGTAATACATTTACATAGTTTTGTGCAAGTACCAAAGTCGAACAATAAATACAACTTGTCCAATAGCATACGCCCCAATAATAGTGAAACATGGGACTACTGTCATATATCCAGTGAAAATCAAAACAAAAATAGAAACGGAAATCGTAACATTCATTACCTTGAAGCCACTTGCCATAGCAGCATTACTAAGCGAAATATTTCTCTCATCATTTTCCTCTATTTCCATTTCCTTGGTTTTCTTAACGAACAAATCGCACGCACCAGATGCAATCAGTAAAATTCCAATGAGAGATGTACCTACTACTATTAAGTCGGGGCGTGGAACAGGTATTATTTCATGTATTCCCAAACCGTACGTTAGCAATCCTCCCAGTAGAATAATCATTCCTGTAACTATCATTAAAATCAACAACCTTTTTTTCATAATCAATCCTCCTCGTAAATAAAAATTTCTTCGATACTCATGTCAAAATATCTGGCAATCTTAAACGCCAACTGAATAGATGGGTTGTAGCGTCCGTTTTCCAAAGAGCCGATGGTCTGTCGTGATACTTCCAATGCATTAGCTAAATCTTCTTGTTTTAATCCCCGTTGCTTTCGTAATTCTTCCAGCCGATTTTTCATGTCATCCTCCTTTCCAATGGAAAGTTTGCTTTCCGTGCTTTCATTATATCAAATAGCCTGTATATGTCAAGTGTACTTTCCATTTCTTTTTGAAATTTTATATACTTGTCGGCTGGGAACAGCTTGCAACGCAAGGTGTCCCCAGATGGCAAGTCCACAAAAGGGTAGCTGGCGGCAGCCAGCGCAGGGGAAGCGTAGCGTCCCCTGTTTGATTTGGCGCAGACCATGACTGCGGAAAATCACAGCCCTCCGGCGAGGAGCCTTCGGAGAACGCAATGCACCAACCTCTGGGTGGTGTATAATTGCGCCCTTAGTAAACTAAGGGGTTTCCGGCTTCTCCCGTTCCAGCAGTTTTTTCAATAGTTCCTGCGTGTCCTGCCTGTGAAAAATGAGTTTCAACAACAGCATGACATCATCATCTGTCAGGCGTTCCGGCTCTTGCAGAAAACTTTCCAGCATACCGCCACGAGTACAGAGCCGGTGCGTCCGTTCCTTTCGGGTAAGCTGCTTTAACTGGTGCTGCAATGCCTTTTCATCATTGATGGTTTTCCGCAGTTTCTTTTCGCTTTTCTCCAACTCCCGATTGAGTTTTTCCAGCTTTGAGGTATCAGGCAAGGGCAGCGTCCTCCTTTCCCGGTATCAGCACATAAATCCTGTTTGGTTCTCCAACGCCCTGACGCACCCGCATGATAAGTCCGGCGTTTTCCAGTTCATTCAAAGAACGCTTGACCGTCATAGAGCTGCGGGACAGGACTGCGGCAATGGCTGTGACAGGGAAGCAGACAAACAGGATTCCGTTCTCGTCCTCCTGCCCATTGGAGAGCATAGCGTCCAACATCCGGCAGTACATGATCTTTGCGGTGCTGCTGACTGGAAACCCTGTCAACGCTCTTGGAAAAGCCATACAGGGCGGCAATGGTGTGTCTATCGTCATAAATTCAAAATTCATTCGGTGTGTTCCTCCTTTTTCTTTGCTCGTTTGGATAAATAACGGGGGCAGTCAATCACAACCGCCCGGAAGCTCTGCCTGCACCCGTGCTGGCATTTCCGGCATAATTCGTTGTAAGTGACACGCCCCCGGTCATTGAGGTAAAAGGAAAGCTCATGCTTCCTCTTTTTGCTCATTCTCGGCATATTGCGCTTCCTCCCGTTTTCGTGTATGGTTTCGGGGCGATTTTCGGCAAAATTACAGCCATAGAGCCGCCTAAAATCTCCCGAAGTATCAGAGATAGGGTAGACTATCCCCCTATCAGATTGTCGTGTTTCGGTATCATTTCGGTGTCAGTTCGCCAGTTCTCCCCGGTGTCGTTCCTCCCCTGAATCTCACAGCGGCGTATCGCTCCCTTTGGTATGCTCGTTTCGGTCAGGGTTCCTCCACATCCCTGCCAAAAGTCATGGCACTACATCGCCGGGGAAGCATATCCCACACAGGCTGGTCATTCGATTGGAATAATCCATCGATGAACTACCTGTATCATAGAACATTTTTGTGCCCTGTGCCGTATGTCCACAAAGTAGGAATTCGGGGTAAAAATCAGAAATTTCCACGATTGCGGAAAGTGTGATATAATCCAGATAAGCGGCAGCAATGAAACCATTGGAAAGGAGCGTGCGCCCATGAAAGGAGCAACAAGCATACAGGAACGCCTTTGGGAACTCCGCAAGGACAAAGGCTTAAATCTGGAAGAACTATCAAAGCTGACAGGCATTTCCAAATCAGCTCTTGGAAGTTATGAAAAAGAGGATTTTAAGGAAATCAATCATGGCAACCTTATCACGCTGGCAGACTTCTATGGGGTCTCTGTTGATTATCTACTGTGCCGGACAGAGAACAGGGAGCAGATCAACACACCATTGACGGAGCTGCATTTGAATGATGAGATGGTGGCACTGCTGAAAAGCGGTCGGATTAACAACCGTCTGCTCTGTGAGCTTGCTACACATAAAGATTTCATCAAGTTTCTTGCAGACATTGAGATTTATGTGGACGGGATTGCTACCATGCAGATTCAAAACCTCAATGCACTTGTCGATACCGTCCGGCATGAAATCATTGAACGGTATCGCCCAGGCGAAGATGACCCGCATTTGAAAGTGCTGCAAGCCGCCCATATCAGTGATGATGAGTATTTCAGTCACATGGTTCTGGATGACCTCAACCTGATTATCCGGGATATTCGGGAAGCCCACAAAAAGGACAGTGAGAGTGCGCCCCAGACCACCGTTGCCGATGAATTGAAAGAAAATCTCGAAGCAGTCGAAAATTTCAAGGGCAGCCGGGATGAAAAGCTGGTTGTCCTTTACTGCAAGCAGCTCGGTATCAACTATAAAAATCTGTCAGACGAAGAATTTCGCTGGCTGATTCGGATTCTCAAAAAATCAAAGAAAATGGGAACGCCTATCAGCCAGAGGAAAAAACGGTAAAAAAAACCGCTGTTGCATGGTTGGGGTGCCTTCCATGTAGCAGCGGTTCTTGCTGTGGTTATTATTTCATTCGTTTTCTTAATATCCGGCGATAATTTGTTTCTCCCTTTGGTGCGTCCTGTATAATTTCCAACACACCATCTTCAAGCATTTTATCAATGCGATTAGAAATCCATACATCACTAATTCCAAGTTGATATTTTCCTAAAACATTACCTATAACAATAGCCATTTTGAATTGCTCTGGCTGTTCCGCAATTTCACGAAGAATGAAACTATCATATATATCTTCTGAAACACTTTGCAATTTACCATTTAGCATTGCACGCAAAGGTGCATTTTCATTTTGAAGTTGATTCCATTTCATAGCACAAGCTGAAAGAAATACAGGCTTAGCTTTTTCTTGTAGAGTTATATATTTTCCCCATTCGCCAGGAGAAACCTCACCCCATGCTATTTTGGATGTCATAGTATTTTCTTTTCCATATTCCCAGGCAGGTAACTTAACCAAATAAATTGTTGTCTGACAGTTTAATGGTCGAAGTTGTTTCATAAGCCAGTACATACCGCAAAGTTCATCCGGATTATAGCTATACCAAATACGAACTTCTTCCCCAGCTACATATCGTTCAATAACCGAAGACAATGTAGTTTTAATTTTCTGTATTTTTTCTTCAACCTGATAGTCTAAATCCTCTACAAACCAGACAGACAGCATTTTCTTGAGAACATTTTTCCGCTGTTCGCCAATTCCATTATCAGAAATATCTCCCACACTAAGAGCCATATCAAAACAATAAACATCACTGCTCTTGCCTCCCAATGGAATAGCATTCTCCCAATCAATATGTTCTTGTTCCTGTGCTTGAATTTGTGCTTCTTTCATTTCATCTGAAGATGGAACACTCCCATCTTCGTGCCTCATAAAGGCCGAAACTGCACTTCCTCTATACTTTCCCTTACCGTAAGTTTGGGCAATTTTCAAACTTCCACAGGCACTTTCACCAAATACAATTTCAATCATCTTATATACCTCCGATTTAATTACTCCCGTATGAATAAATTATATCATGCAAAACAATTTCTTCTGCCCGGTTGTGAATGTTATTACAACGCTGCACCCATTCCATTTGTTGAGTTCGCTTCAATTCCTCTGTCACGCCCTCGGTGGCTTTCATCTGCTCCATGATAGTGTCTAACCGTTCCTGTGCCTGTTCGTTCAGGTCTGCAAGATATGTCCACAATTCTCCGGTCAGTATCAATGTATTCAATCTGGCTGGGTGGACTTCTCTTAAATATTCCCGGTGCATCCGTCCGTACTTTCCGATAGGGCGGTGTTCCTCCGGCAGTTTCAAGTCCGGGATGTAGTAATCTCCGACAAGGATATAATCAATTCCGTTTTCCGTTATTCTTGGTTTCAATTCGCTCATGTTCCTTACCTCCTGTGGAAGCAGGCTCGTCTGGTACTAACTCAATCACATCGGTAATCTCACAATTCAGCGTTTCACAGATACGGGCTAATGTGTCCATGCTGATGTGCTTTCCCTCTTTGCTCATGTTGGCAATCATATTCGTTGTCATACCAGCGGCAAGCCTTAAATCCTCTTTCCTCATATCACGCTCTAACAGTGTGTGCCAGAGTGGTTTATAGCTGATGTGCATATTGTTTTCCTGCCTTTCTATCCATACCACCGGGGCGGTTGCCCCGGCAGGAACTTTTCTCTTATTATAACACCAATCTTGTGAAATCACAATTTATTCTTGTAGCCTGCCGCTGATACCGTCTGGATTGTGCTTTTCCTTTCTTTTTGTTACCTTTAATTAGCCATGAACTGCTTCATGCCCTGGGATTTTACTGATGTGCGATAAAGAAGTAATAGAAGTGTAAAAAATTTTGCCGTTCCTATCCGGCACTTGCGCATTGTGTCGGATAGGTCGGGCGGTTATTCGGGCAAGTCCACCTTGCCAACAAAAGAATAATAAATCTCAATGTCCTGTCTGCGGGTCTTGTTCTCGTCATAGCTGCACTCATGCACAACGATTTTCTCTACAAACTCCCGCAGCAGAGTAGGGGTAAGTTCTTCAAAGCTGGTATGCCGCCGGACAACATTCATAAACTTTTCTGCGTTCACGGTGGCTTCCTGTGCTTTGGAAAGCTCCGCTTGAATAGCAGCGGCTCTTTCTTTCAGCTCCCGTTGCTCTGCTTCATAGTCTGCCGACAGCTCTGTGAAACGCTCGTCTGATATGCGCCCGGTCACGCTGTCCTCATACAGCCGCTTGAAGATAGCGGATAACTCGGCTATGCGTTTCTCGGAGGCTTCCAGTTCCTTTTTCTTGGCGGCGTTCCTGCGTTTGCCCCCGTCCTCGTTCTGCTCAATCAAGAGTTTCATAAACCGGGCTTCATGCTTTGCCGCATAGCTGGTCACTTTCCGCAGATTGGAGAGTACACCAGCGGTCAAGAGGTCGGTGCGGATAAAGTGCGCCGTACAGTCATGGGTGCGTTTCTTGTAGTTGCCGCAGATATAACAGTCCTGCTTGCGCTTGTCCGTCTGGTATCGCTGCTGATACATCACGCTGCCGCAGTCCGCACAGAACAGTATGCCGGAGAACAAACCCACTTCATCATAGCGGTTTGGGCGTTTGCGCTGTTTGCGAAGCTCCTGCACCCGTTCCCATGTTTGGGTGTCTATGATAGGCTCGTGGTGGTTCTCGAAAATCACTTGCTTTTCCGGGGGATTTTCTACACTGTGCTTGACTTTGTAAGAAAGTTTTTCTGTCTTGAAATTTACCAGACAGCCTGTGTATTCCCGGTTTTCAAGGATATGCACTACGGTATTGGTCGCCCACTTGCACTCATAGCCGGGGTGGTAGCGGCGGGTGCTGCCCGTCCTGCGGTATTCAAGCGTTCCCGGCGTGGGGATTTGCTGCTCTGTGAGCATACGGGCTATCTTGGTCGGACCATTCCCGGCAAGACAGAGGTTGTATATCTGCTTGACTACGGGTGCAGCTTCCTCGTCAATAATGAAATTTTCATCCTCGTCCATGAGGTAGCCATACACAGGCTTGCTTGTGATGGGCTTGCCATTCATGCCTTTTGAGCGTTTTACTGCTTTGATTTTCTTGCTCGTATCTCTCACCAGCCATTCGTTAAAGATATTCCGCAGCGGGGCAAAGTCATTGTCGCCCTGTGCGCTGTCCACTCCGTCATTGATAGCGATGAAGCGGACACCTTTCTGTGGGAAAATCATTTCCGTGTACATTCCCACTTGCAGGTAGTTTCGCCCTAACCTCGACATATCTTCTTGTGTCAAGTAGGGACTAAAAAAATTTTGAGAATTTACAAGCCGTTCATAGGTGGACAACCACCCGTGAACGGCTTGCGTTTTCTCTATGCTCTTTTGCCGTTCTTTGTGCGACGTTTCTTATACGCCGTCTCAAACGCCTCCATCATTGGAGTGACCGGAAGCTCGTTGTCAGGCTTGGACAGATACTCGAACCGGATGCCGTTCTCCCGGAACTTTCGCTCAAACCTTATGAAAGAGGAAGTGTCCCGGCTAATCCGTGAGGTGTCACGGGTGAGGATCGTACCGATGTCCTGACGCTTGGCTTCGTTCAGCAGGAAGTTCATGATACCTTCCGTATGGACGCCGGAGATGCCGTCTGCCGCCACAGCAGCAGCCACCTCATAGCCTTTGTCCTTCGCATAGCGTTCCAGCTCTTCCCGCTGGTCTGCTGCCGCAAGCTGATCCGCACAGGCAACGCGGATATAAAGAAATACTTTCATTTGGCTTCTCCTTCTGATGTAGTGAGGAAGTCATTGAACTTCCAGACGATTTCTATGTTGTCAAGATCGTAAATGTAGACCGCAGAAATGAACGCGTGGGTCAGCTCATAGGTCAGAGCTTTGCAGTCGGCGTACTGTTCGCAGACCGCATCCAGCTTTTCATCTGAACAGGCGGTCTCGGAGTCAAGCTCCTTCATCCGCTCGTGACTGCGCTGGATTACTCCATCGTTTTCAGCAATCTTCACATCCGTTGCCGCCTTCTGCTGAATGTACGCCTCCTTCGTGATGCTTCCGGCTGCATACTTCTCGTAGAGCCTCAGCTTGGACGCCTTGTGCTGCTCGTTCTGCTTTTGCAGAGTGCGGATTTTATCAGCACATTCCTTGATGGCAGATTTCCGCAGATCACCGACTTCGCGGTTCTGTATTGCTTCCTTCTGTGCCAAAGCAAGAAACTGAGTAAGGGCATGGAAGACAACCTTCTCAATATCCATTTCCGGAAAGCTCCTGCCAACCGGACAGTCTGTGTTTCCGTTGTTGACCGAGTGAATGCACTGGAAGTATCGAATGCCAGCCTTGTTCTTTCGGCGTGTCATAGCACGTTTACAGTTACCGCAGCGGACGAGTCCCTTGAGCGGATAGTCATGCTGCTTGCGCGTGGGATTCCGTCCTCCGCCTCGAATGACCTTCTGAGCAAGCTCAAAGTCTTCCTTGCTGATAATCGCTTCATGCGTACCTTCTACGATAATCGGCTCATTGACAACACGCTTTTTTGAGCCGACACCGCAGGACTTCATTTTGCGGCTGACCAGTGTTCCGGTGTAAACAAGGTTTTTGAGGATGTTATAGACCATCACGGTTTCCCAACTGATTTTCTCGCTCATGTTACTGAACTTCTTCTTGTCGGGATGCTTGCTCTTGAAGTATTGCCCCGGCGTCGGGATGCCGTCATCATTCAGGCTGCGGGCGATCTGAGAGGTGTTGCTGCCTTCCAGCGCCTCGCGGAAAATACGACGGATCACATCAGCCGCCTCCGGGTCTACGGCAAGTTTGTTCCGAATGGTGGGATGCAGGACGTAGCCGTATGGGGCGTAGCCACCGACATACTTGCCCTGCTTCATCATCTGGATTTTTGCCGATGTGGTCTTTACGGAAAGGTCTTTGCTGTATGCGGCGTAGATGATGCTGCGCATAACCACTTCCAGACCGCCCGTTGTGCCTTTGTAATCGTCACTGTCATAGCCGTCGTTGATGGAAATAAAGCGGACGCCCATGAATGGAAAAGTGCATTCCAGATAGTTTCCCGTTTCAATGTAGTCACGAGAAAAGCGGGAAAAGTCTTTGACGCAGATCAGGTTAATCTCGCCGCGCTTGACCTTCTCCATCATCTGCGTGAACTGAGGACGGTGAAAATTCGTGCCGGTATAACCGTCATCCGCAAACTCAGACCGCTGACAGTGAGACAGCTCCGGATGATTGTCAAGAAAGCGGTTGATGAGCATACGCTGGTTGCCGATGCTGTCACTTTCCGCCTTGCTGCCATAGCCGGTATCCTCATCAGCCATTGAGAGGCGGATGTAGATGCCGATGTTGTATTCCTTGCTCATTTACATCGCCTCCTGTACTTCCTTGATACTCTGAACGGTCAGAGCATAAATATCGCCGTATTTCATGACCAGCTCGATTGATCCGTCCTCATGGACTTTCACAAGCTCTACGGACTCGTCAACCAACTCCTGAGAGAGCATCGTTGTACCGCTGACGGATTTCATCAGCGTGAGCCACTTGTTGTCCTCGGACATTGCCTCGGCAAATCTTACTTTCCGCTGAACCGCTTCATCCAACCGCCGGGAAAGGTCGGCATACTGCTCATCGTAGGCTTTCTTGGCAAAGGTGTATTCCTCTTCATCGAGAATGCCTTCCGTGAAGTCCTCATAGAGCCGGGTGCGTTTCTTGGAGATGCCGCTGAGTTTCAGATTCAGGCTTGTAATGAGCGCATTCTGTTGATCGCGGATGCTGCGTTCACCTTCGCTGTTTCTCAGCTTGGCAAGCAGCTTGTCGTAATTGAGAGCCGCCTTGACTTGAAGCTGGATCGCCGCAAGCACATCGGCTTCGAGTTTATCCTGCCGCGTATAGTGCGGCGTACAGAGATTGCCGCGCTTGACGGATGAACTGCACTCATAGAAGGCGTACCATGCTCCGTCCTTGCGCTTGTCAACGCGCTTGCGATGGAAATAGAGCTTCCTGCCGCAGTCTGCGCAGACGATTCTGTCTTCAAAAAGATTGACGAGTGTAGCGCGAATTTCCTCCGTGCGCTCCATCTTCTCAACCCTTGTCCTTGCAGCAGCGTTCCGCATTTCTCGTACCTTCTGGAAGTCCTCACGGGAGATAATCGCCTCGTGAGTATTGGGAAAAACAATCCATTCCTCGCGGTCGATATGCTGATTCTTGACGCCCTTATAGATGGCGTTCAGCGTCCGTCCGAGAACGGTATCTCCGACGTAATGGGGATTATCCAGAATGGTAGTCAGTGAAGATTTGTTCCAAATCTTCTTTGCCGTAGCATTGCCTGTGCGGACGCCGACCTGATACTTCTGAAACTCCGGATTGGGCGCGTTCATTGCATCAAGCCGGTCTGCAATCGCAGGAAGGGACAGCCCTTCAATCTTCCATTGGAAAATCTTCCGGACAATCGGTGCGGTTTCCTCATCGAAGACCATATTGCTGTGTTCTTCATCCCAGCGATAACCATACGGGAGATTGCGCTTCTTGAACTCTCCGCTTTCCATCTGTGCCTTGAGCGCGGTAGAAACCTTGCGGGAGATGTCCTTCGAGTAGAGTGTGTTGATCATGTTTTGCAGAGGGATGATGAGGCTTTCGCCGGAGCCGTCCGTATCAAAGTTGTCGTAGTTCTCTTTGATGGCGATAAACCGAAGCCCGATCTGCGGAAAGACCCGTTCCAGATAGGTTCCTGCCTCGATGTAGTCACGCCCGAACCGGCTGAGATCACGAACCACAAGGCACTTGATCCTGCCGGTGCGGATGTCGTTCATCAGACGGTTGAACTCCGGTCTGTCAAAAACCGTACCCGTTCGTCCGTTGTCCACATAGGTATCTATCAGATTCAGGTAGGGACGCTCTGCAATGTAGGACTTGCAAATCTCAATCTGATTTGCGATGACATCCACCTTTTCGGACTTGCCGCTGTTTTCAACGGAAAGACGGGCATAGATGGCTGTTGAGAAGACCTCGGAAGAGACAGATTCAACAACCGGCTCTTCGACTGCAATTTGTTTTCTGCTTTTTCTTGCCATTTGCTCATCCCTCCTTTATACGGCAATATCCAGTTCGTCGGCATAACCGAGAACGTATTCAATCGTCTGCTGGTATTCGTCCTTGTATTTGAAGACGATTTCGATTGCATGGTTTTCGTGAATCAGAATGCGGTCAACAAGGGACATCAGCACACGGCGGTTCAGCTCTTCGACGTTTTCATACTGCTTGAAAAGCGCTACCCAGTTCCGTTCGGTCGTGCCGGTTGTCACCGTCTGCTTCATTTCTTTTTTGACCCGCAGAAGTGCCTCCTGTTTGTCCTCAATGATTTTGGTGTAGCTGCTGCGGAACTCGAAGTATTCCGATTTATCAATGACGCCGCCGATGAAGTTCTCGTAAAGCCCCAGCTTGAGCTTTTGGTACCGTTCAATCTCTTCCTCGATTTTGGCGATCTGAGCTTCGTAATTGAAAGCCTTGCGACTCTGAGACGGAAGCCGCTCAATCATTGCAAGCGCGTGTTCCAGATTGATGACAAGCTCAATTTGGTCATGAATGGCACGGAAGACCTTTTCCTCAACCTCTTTTGCGGCGATGCTGTGCGGGCTGCACGTCCGGGTGTGCTTATTGGTGGAGCAGACGTAGTAGATATACTTTTTCGTCTTCGACGGGACGGTCTTGCGGATCATTGGCTGCTGACAGTCTCCGCAGAACAGGAAGCCGGAAAACAGATGCGCCTCGTCCTGATCGGGTGAACAGCGCATATCTCTCTGCATCATGACCTTGACTGCCATGAAGTCCTCGTAGGAGACAAGAGCTTCATGCGCATTTTCAACCTTGACCCATTCGGATTCATCCTTGCTTTTCACAACGCGGACTTTGTAGTTGGGAGTGCCGCGCTTGCCTTGCGCCAGAACGCCGATATAAACCTCGTTGGTGAGAATACGCTGGACGGCTTTGTATGTCCATTTTGCGGTATCGCCGGTTTTGAAGACGGTATCAAACTTCACACCGGCGGAATGCTTGTATTCCATTGGGGACAGGACGCCCATCTGGTTCAGACGCTTTGCAATGCGCCCAATGGATAAGCCGTCCTTGTACATGGAAAAGATCATCTGCACATATTCGCTGACCGCTTCATCCACGATGAGCTGGTTTTTGTTCTCCGGCGATTTCATGTAGCCGTAAGGGGCGAACGAACCGACGAACTCACCGCTCTTCTGCTTGACTTCCAAACTGCTTCGGATTTTCATGGAGATGTCCTTGCAGTAAGAATCGTTAATCAGGTTTTTGAACGGGATAACAAAGGAGTCGGACTGCGGATCACCGGTCAGACTGTCATACGCATCATTGATTGCGATGAAGCGAATGCCGAGCTGCGGGAAAATCTTTTCAATGTAGCGTCCGCCGTCGATGTAGTTTCTTGAGAAGCGGCTGAGATCCTTGACCACAATGCAGTCAAGCGCACCCTTGCGGATTGCCTCTTCCAGCTTTTTGAACTGAGGGCGATTGAAGGAAACGCCGCTGTAACCGTCATCCACAAACGGCTCACAGACAAGCTCCAAATCCTCATGTCTTGCGATATAGTCCTCGCAGATGGCTCTCTGGCTGGCGATGGAGTTGCTTTCTACTTTGTCTCCATCCTCACGGGACAGACGGCAGTAGATCGCCGTGCGGTAAACCTTGTCTGGCATAAAAATAACCTCCGTTTTTCTGTTTGGTGTGGTACATCAAATCAGAAAGACGAAGGCTTGCTTCAACTCTTATGAAGAGGAACACAAAAACGCCACATGACCATCAAGGCAAGCGGCTTAATCCGTATTCTTCTTTTTTTGACCGATTAAATTATACCACAGGCTCAATCGCTTGTCCATAGAACCGGGTGAAAAGATTCAGACTGTTCATAAATCAAAGACCTCTCAGATAGTGTTCCAGACAATCTTCCATTGTCGTGTCCGTCTCGGCAAAGCTGATCTTCACCACAGTTTTCCCGTCCAGATAACAATAGGGATTTCTGATCTGCTTGATGAACTCCCTCAGTCTGACTTCTTGCGGTGCCGCAGGATCAAGCCGGATGCTGCTTCTTTGAACGAGTGTGCTACGGTCAACCGTTTTCGGGCTGACGCTTTTCATTGTTTCAATGCCCATCATATTCTAAGCACCTCCTGTTTCGTGAAAATATTCAGGACAAAAGGATATGGCAGAGCATCTTGTGAAGATACCCTGCCACATAGTTTTCATCCTGAAACTATATAGTAAGTTTCTTTTGGGTTTGTTTCATTGTCCGGCATATTTGCAGCTCGCGCCCCTGCCAGAAGAACTTTGCAGTTCCGGGAATGCTGCGGACTACCAATGGTCAATCGGTATCATGGGACTCTCACCCCTCCGAGGATCGCTCCGAGCCGCCCCTTCAAAGAAAAGACGGAAGTATCATTATACCCGGCATCTGCATCGTCGCAAGCAGCCGCACCACACGACTGTTATAGCTCTCCGGAGGTCGCTCACTCCCTTTCGGGAGGTCTTGGCGTCGGAAGCTGTGTTGCTTCGCAGAAGCGGAAAGATCCGCAGCACTGAACTATTCAGTTTTCAAGGAGCAGTGAAGTGGTCTGATTGACCCTTTCACTTTACAACGGACATCTTTTTGCCGTTTGTTGAGTACCGCTCAAAAAAATCTTTGAAATTTTTTCTGCACCGCTGCTTTGAGGTCAAATGCAGCTCTGATGCCGATGCCTTTCCTCCGGGCAAACTCTCGAAGAGTCAGCCCCTCACGGGTCATCGCAAGATACAATTCGCGCTGCTTCTCGGTCAGAATAGAAAGAAGCTCCTTCTCTTTGAGGGCGGTGATCAGTTCCTCCATGCAGTCGCGGGAGTCTGCCAGCCATGCAGCGGACTTCACATCGTCCTCCGGTATAGCGTCAAGGGACAGCACGGTATCAGAAATTTTCTCTGCGCCGTCCTCATCCTCAGAGGTGTTGTCAGAGCCATACGAGCGTCTGATCCGCTTTTCCTCTGCGCGAAGGATTCTCATAACCTTGCGGTCAACCTCGGAAACTTCGCCGGTTCGTTTCACGCGAACCATGCACTTGCCGTCCTCCGTAGTCCAGAGGTCGTAATCGAACGCGATAGGGGTTTTAGGGATTTTCATTGTTCATCCTTTCCGCTGCGCGGGAGCAGCGGGAAGGGTGAAGACAGAAAAAGAGCCGCATGACGGTGAGGTTTGAATCCCATGCCGATAAAACAGAGTAATTACACTCTGTCTCATGCGGCATTAGGATGACTTCACCTATCAGGCGGCTCCACAGCTCAGCTATGACATATATTTTATTTTAGAACAGAGGCTTGTCCTCTGGTTCTTACTTGGTACGCGGTCGCAGTCTTCTCATATTCAGCACATCAAAGACTGTGATCCGCCCGCATTTCTTGCACTTTGATTCTACATGACCTCTCGTGTCTTCGTAGACAGCAATGGCATTATGCTGACAATAGGGACATTTCAGGTATCGGGGCTTCTGCTGGGAAATGGCAACTCTTGCCCTGCGGATTTTTTCGATCAGCTCCGGCGTCGGTTCCTGAACCCGAATGGATGCTCTCTTCATTACCACACCTCCAATGGGTCAACATACTCACTGAATGGACGATCTACCATGTAGCCGAGCTGACGAAGGCGGATAGACGCCGTTGTCTTGGAGACACCGAACAACCGGCAGAAAAGGCGCAGCGTTAAGTGATCACCATACGAATACCTCCCCTCGTAATTGATCAGCGGCGTTTCTGCAAACCGACGCATTGCCAGGTCAACCTCTTTTTGAGGAAGCAGGATCGCCGCGCCCAAGACATTTGCTTGCCACTCGTTCCAGTCCTCGCGGGTTTTCAGCTCTCGCGGCGTATAGGCTGTCCGTGCGGAATATTTCATTTCGCAGGAAGCCTTTACCTCTTCCGATTCCAGTTGGAAGAGAATCTGATGGGCGCACTCGTGGGCAAGGGTAAATCTGCGCTTGGCGCAGAGCCGCTGCACGTTGCCGGATCGAATGAAGCTCTCGTCCAAGATGACCTGATTACGCTTCAAAGCCAGTGTGCGCGTAATACCAAGTTCCGTGATCTTGTACTCAGTGTCGGCATAGGCAGTGACACCGCAGATGCTTCCGTCCGGCGAGAGACGGGCGAATGATACGCGAAGACCGAGATAGTTCTTTGCAAACTGATCAATGGGTGTTGGCAAAGCTGATCGGTCGGGCTTGTCCGCCTCATCCCCGAAAAAGAACCGGTTGAAGTCCTTCGTTGTTGATGCTGCAATTTCTTCAAGTTGGCGCTGGGATAAAATCATGAGCAGTTGTCCTCCTTTGCTTCGACGAACCACTTGTCTCCTTCGTGGAAAAGAAATGACTCCTTTCCGCGAATCTGAACTGTGTAACGGATGCCTCCGCCCCCAACCTTTTTGGATGTGGCGCGGCATTTGTATAGAATCTGGTCGATTTGAAAGATTACACCGTTGTCCCACCAGATAAGGCGAGGGAGGATTGCCCCCTCCTTGTCCACATCCAGCGTAACCGGGACGTATGCTTTTCTGTACTGTGTAGCCATTTCTGTTTTTCTCACTCCTGTTCCCTCATACCGGTGTATGCCGGTACGGATGATCTTCGGCAGCATAAATGCCTGTCCATTTGAACTGCTCAGAAGATGTAACTTTTTCGTGTACAACTACTCATGCCCCTTGACAGGATGAGCAATTCAGGATATACTGTGAGTAGTTGGATTGCTCAGTCATTATTATACGCACTTCAAGTGCCTTTGTCAATAGACTTGCGCAATTTGATGTCGCAAACTTTTTGTGAACAGGAGTGATTACCAAAATGACGTTTGGAGAGAAATTCAAGGCTGAACGGGAAAAGCGGAAGCTGACCCAGCAGGAAGTAGCCGATGCACTGGGGATCAACAGGCGTATGATTACCCGGTACGAGAACGGCATTTCCTTTCCCCGTACCAAGGACGCTTACAGAAAAATCGCGGAATACTTCAAGGTGGATGTGAACTATCTGCTGACCGAGGACGAAGAGTTTGTGGTTCAGGCATCCGAGCAGTACGGCTCCCGTGGCATGAAACAGGCAAAGGACCTGATTGAAGGGATGTCCGGCTTGTTTGCGGGCGGTACGCTGTCCGAGCAGGACAAGGATGCGGTGATGAAGGCGTTGCAGGATATATATTGGGAATCCAAAGCCCGGAATGTTGAGAAATACACGCCGAAGAAATACAAGAAGACCGGTACGGACGCAGAGGAATAACTGTCTACGTCTCGGTTTCTTGACGGATTTACTTTGACTGTTTTCAACATGAAAGGGGTGAAGGTCCCGTGATAATTCGCTCCGAGGAAATATACAAAAAGGCGAACAGCATTGTCAAAAGCTGTGGAACAAGAGATACCTTGAAGATTGCCCGTGAGCTGGGCATTCATCTCCATTTTCTTGACAATCTGAACGATCTGCTCGGAATGTACACCTACCGCCATAAAGAGCGGCATATTCTTCTGAACTCCAACATGGAGTATCTGATCATGCAAATGGTTTGCGGTCACGAGATCGGGCATGATACCTTTCACCGTGATCTTGCCAAAGGAAACGAACCGCTCCCGGAGTTCGTGCTGTTCGATATGCGCACAAAACACGAATATGAGGCGAATGCGTTTGCCTCACACCTGATCATTGACGATGATGAGCTGATTGACCTGATGAAGCAGGACTACGATGTGGTTCAGCTATCTGCTGCAATGGGGACAAACATCAACCTGATGCTGATCAAGCTCAACGAGCTGAACCGCATGGGCTGGCAGCTCAACTTGCCGTATGTACCGCACTCTGACTTCCTGAAAAATGTCAGACCGGAGGGATGAATGAGGATGAAGGATCGTAATTAGATGAACAACAACGACTACAAAGAAGTCCTTTTCTATGCCGCTTCAATCTTTAACGAGCGCATGGGAACGGAGTTCAGCGAGGACAATCTTGTGCTGCGCTGCTTTCAAACGGAAAATCAGCACGAATCGTTTGAGCAGTTCTGCCAGCAGTATTTCCCGGATCGCCTGACAGACCGATACAAAGAGGATGGCTATTTCGACTTTCACGCCTCCGCCTTCGTCGGCAAGGGAGACGGCGTTGACGGAATCCTGCTGCGGACAGACATTGCGCGTCATCCGGCAGTGTTGAAGCACATTCTTCTGCATGAGCTGGCGCATATTTTCTGCACCCGCAACGAGATTGACGGAGATAATTTCTTTGAGCGATACTGCATGGACGATACCATCAGCCGCGAAGAGGACGGAACCATAAACGCCGGTTATGCAGTCTGGCGGGAACTGATTGCGGAGCTGATTGCATTTGAGCTGGATGACAACTGCGATATGATTCCGCTTCGGCGCAAGAAAGACCTACTCAGCTATTACGAAGGAGAACTCCTGACCGGTAACGGGAAAATGGGCATCAGCATGATTCTCTGTGAGGCAATGACCAGTGCTGAGGGCGAAGCGTCTATGACATGGGACGCTGCCAAAAGCAAGTTTACGCGGTTCAAGCCCTTTGATGATCCACTGTACAGGGACTTGATGGAACTGGTTTTTACACACGTTAGAGAATACTTTATCGTAATCGACCGCGACTTTATCTATGAAATTGGAGTTTTGTATCTGAGCATTGCCGCGCAAGCGATGATTGCGTCCCTAAAGAACAGATTTCAGGAAGAATAGACAGACCGATAGAGAGAAAGGACGGGCAATGATATGAAATACAAGCTGTTTCGCTCCCCCGGTGATCTGGATAAGGCAGTCCGGAAGCATGAACTGGTTGCCGTGGAAACCGGCAAGAGCATTGATGATGTGGCGGACGCGCTTATCCGTGCCGTTCGGGATGATCTTGCGGAAATGCCGGAGTATGCGCACTGCGAGACTGCCGCCTATGCACCGGAGGCGGTTAAGTCGTTTCGCCGGGTGAGGCGTTATCGGTATGAGATGATGGGTATTGTCTGCCCGAAGTACGCCGAAGAGAACGTCCTGATTGACTACGGAATTATCGAGGAAGAAGAGGCATGAGCAAGGAACAGTACATCGAGTTTCCGGAGGAATACACACGCCGGGAGCTGAACGCCCGGTATCGGGAAATCCCGCTGAAGGACACGACCTCGCGCCTCCTGCGCAAATATTTCAATGCGATGGCAAACCTCTACGGTATCATTCCGCTGCACAAGGCAAAGGAGATTGTTTTCTCCCTCAGCCCGAAGCTGGTAACGGAAGATGAATTTCTTGCCTTTGCAGAGATCGCCCGTCATGAGTGCGAGGACTACTACATTCTGGGCGGAGATGAGCTTTACACAGATGTCAGGCACACAAAGCAGCTTGACCGCGAGATCATTGATGTCACACTGATTGGGGAGTCCATTGACCTTTTCATAGAGACGAAGCGCAGCCAGCGGGAAAAGCCTTACTATGTGCCTGACAAGAAGCATCTGCTGGAATACGACGATCCCTTCTACTGCGAGGACACTCCGGAAAAGACTGCGCTCCGCCGTTTTATGGAAGAGCGGCTTGGTCTGAGCGGCGACAAACTGGAAGATGCCTTTGACGATCTTCTCTACGGCGTCCGGTCTGTTTCGGGCAGTGTGGAGGGCGTTCTAAGTCACTTCGATAAAAGGAACATCCGCTTCCGGTCTGATCGGGACATGAATCGGTTTGTTGAACTTTACAGCAAATTCAGCAATACGACGCGGATGCCCTGCAACCGTGGCTACACACCGGATGAGATGATGCAGATGACGCCTCCGGAGGAACGCTTCAAGTCGCTCTCTCTTGGTCCGAACATCCGAAAATCCCTCCAAACCGGCGAAATGGACATTGAAAACTTCCGCAAGCAGATCCTCACAATGGAGCTGCCCAGCGAGGCATTGCGCTTTGACCTTCTGAAACAGCTTGCAGACATCAAGCCCTCCGCTCCCCAGCCGGAGAAACAGAAGAAGGTCGGACGCAATGATCCCTGTCCGTGCGGCAGTGGCAAGAAATACAAGAGGTGCTGCGGAAAATGACGATCCCATTAAAACAGGTCATTCAGGCAATCGAAGAAGCAAATGAAGTCTTCACGAGCTTCTGGGACACAAAGACCGGCAAGACCGTTTATCTTGCCGATCCATTGATGACTGATATGACGGAGGAAGACAAAGCTCTTGCTGCTGAAATGGAAAATACGCCGGAGCGGTTTCTTCGCTTTCCGACCAAGTGTGAGATTCATCAATACCGCATCATGGAGGATTTCATTGACCGGCTCCCTCCCGGAAAGGCACAGGAGGAACTTGCCTATGCCATCCGGGGAAAAGGCGCATTCCGCCGCTTCAAACAGTCTGTGCGCTATCACGGGCTGGAACAGCGTTGGTATGATTATCTGGCGGAGGCGTATCGAGAGCTTGCGATCCGCTGGTGCGCAGAGGAAGGCTTGGAGTACACAGAATGAAAGAGAATGAACAAAAGGCATTGCTGCGGAGCAGTGATGATCTGATTGCCGCCGTCGAACAATACGGCTTTCTGCCCTTCTTTCGGAACGAGATTCACGGCTTCTCCATCGAGGAACTTTGCCCACCTGAGTTATGGTTTGCGGATGATGTAGATGGTCCGTGGGAATGGAAAGGACCGGCTGCGCGGAGCGGCAAATGTCTTTACGGCAAACTTTTCAACAAGAAGGCTGGATTTGTGAGTCGGGAGTGGATTCCGGACTTTGCGAACTTCCGGCGTGACGGCTATGACTTTGACGCCCGTTGGGATGACGGCTTGGCGTCCTACAAGGACAAGGAGCTTTATGAAGCCATAGCCGGTGAAGGCAGGATGCTTTCCAAACGGCTGAAAGAGGCTCTGAACTACCGCAAGGGCGGCAACACCGGTTTTGAGACGTGCATCACGCGGCTGCAAATGCAGAGCTATGTCTGCATCGCGGATTTCGTCTATATGCAGGACAGATACGGAAGACCTTATGGCTGGGGCGTCGCAGAGTATGCGACGCCGGAAGAACTTTTCGGGTACGACCTTATCACATCTGCCTATCAGCGAGACCCGCAGGAATCTAAAGAACGTATCCTAAAACATCTGCATTCACGTCTGCCTAACGCGACCGAAATGCAGCTTGAGAAAATCATAAAGGGGTAACGCAATGGACGATATTATCTTTGAGAAGGATTACCGGGAAACCGAGTCTGCCGAATACGATAAATGGTGCGATGAGGTGTTTGACCGCGCAGTTAATTGTGGTATGCTGAAAGCGTACTCCGAAGCAATGGACAAGATACCAAAGATCATTGTACCGGAGGACAAGAAGAACTACGAGTATCTTCTGGAACGCTGTGATGCGTTTGTCAAGCAACACCGCGGGTATATCAAGGGAATCGTGGACTATCATCGTTGGCACGCGGAAATCAATATGTTTCTTCCGTTTGCGGAGTTCGATGACTCAGAAGACCTTGCATTTTTGAAAGAAATTGCAGAAAAATCGCAAACCGTCTGCTTCTCCCCGGAGGAAGAAGGTGGCATCCGCGTTCATATTTTTATCAACTACTTTGAAGAATTGATGTCAGCCGAGCACAAGTCATACATCGAATACGATGCTATTATGCAGGACAAGAAACTATCTGAGCTACTTGGCATACCGGAGCTTTCTGACGAGGAAAAAGAACTCGCTCTGAAAATGAAGGGCATACTTGACCGCATTGATGAGGAAACAAGGATTGACCGTGCCACGGCTTTTCGAGCTGTACTTGATAAGATGGCAAAAGAGCCGGAAGAAAACTGGTCGCTTCACTATATGGCAACATTGCTGGAAGCGCTGCTATACTTCATGCTGAATGAAGGAAATGAAAAGATTGATGAGGAAGAACACAATGAGCAATAAACTTGTAGCATATTTTTCTGCGTCCGGCGTGACCGCGAAGGTAGCTGAGACGCTGGCAGAGGCAATCGGCGCGGACATCTTTGAGATTGAGCCGAAGGTGCCTTACACGGAAGCTGATCTGAACTGGATGGACAAGAAAGCCCGCAGCACGATTGAGATGAACGATCCTGCCTCCCGTCCTGAGATTGCCGTGAAGCGGGACAACATGAAGGACTACGACACAATCTTTGTGGGTTTTCCGATCTGGTGGTACGTTGCGCCGACGATTATCAATACGTTCCTTGAGAGCTATGACCTGACCGGCAAGACGATCATCCCGTTTGCAACCTCTGGCGGAAGCGGCATTGGCAAGACGAACGAGCGCCTTGCGCCGAGCTGCAAAGGCGCAAAGCTGATGGACGGCAAGGTCTTCAAGAGCAGCGTCGGGCATCAGGAGCTTGCGGCGTGGGTTGAAGGACTTGGACTTTAAGGGGCAGACAAATCGGGAGTTGTGGAGGTGCTTTATGAACGAGAGAGAAAAAATTATCCGATTATGGTTTGATATGTGGATTAAGAAAGCAGATTTAGGAATTGACAATATTTTTACAGATGATGTTGTATATACTGAGAGTTGGAGTCCTAAATATGAAAACCGCAAAACGGTAAAGCACTGGTTTGACGAATGGAATACACGTGGAAGTGTTCTTGTCTGGGAGATTAAGCAATTTTTTCATCAAGGCAATCAAACAATCGTGGAGTGGTATTTTAAAGACAAAATGAATAATGGAAATGTTGAAGAATTTGACGGAATATCTTTAATTGTATGGACACAGGATAACAAAATAAAATCATTAAAAGAGTTTGGTTGCAATCTTCATAATTACAATCCATATCGAGATAGTGATATTCCCGTATTTCGAGAAGAAAAAGCAAATTGGTTTTGAGAGGACTATAAATTCCAGTTTGTTTGTGCATTGATGGTTATCTTGAGCTTAGGAGGCGTTTAATGAAAACTGTTTTTTTACATGGGTTGGGACAAACTGCACAGGACTGGAAAGAAGTAGTCCAACAACTATCAATTTCTGATGTCGATTGCCCAGAACTTTTTTCTTCAACAGAAGATGAAATATCCTATTCGCAGATTTTGGGTGATTTAGAACAGCGGTATTCAGAAGTAAAAGAGCCGCTTCGTATCTGCGGTCTTTCGTTAGGTGCGCTTCTTGCGATTGATTTTGCCATTCGACATGAGGAAAAAGTGGATTCGCTGGTTTTGATTGGCGCACAATATAAAGTTCCAAGTTTACTGATAGATTTTCAAAATCTTATCTTCCGTTGTATGCCAAACAAGGTTTTTGAAAGTATGGGACTATCAAAAAGCAGCACCATAAAATTGGCTCACTCTATGCGGTCATTGGATTTTACTTTGCAATTAAATAATATTCGTTGTCCAGTAACAATTTTGTGTGGCAAAAAGGATGCTGCCAATCTAAAGGCTTCTAAAAGGCTAAAAGAATTGCTACCCCAAGCTACTTTGCACATCGTTCCAAATGCAGGACATGAACTCAATAAATATGCACCAAACACGATTGCAGAGATATTAAATCAGTAAATTTATTGTGCAAAAAATATAGTAAGATAAATTGTCTGACAGGTAAGCGATCTCTCTCACTTTCATCACAACATCCCACTGTCCTTAGAGAGATGGACGAAGTACAATGTAAGCAACAATCGGAATTGACCGAGTTCTTTGAGTGAGATACACTTCTTGGACGAAGGGAAGGAAGAAGAAAAAAGTACTTTAGAGGTATTATGGAATGAGTAATAAATTGGTTAAGCACCAAGAATCAAAAGAAATATTAACTGGAAATCAAAAGAAAATTTTGTTTTGGATTTGTTTCATTATTTTAAGTATAGCGTTCATTACAGTCTGGATAAATATACTTTTGACATCTAAAGCATTTAATACACAAATGGAAGAGATGGTACTGGGAGAAGATTACTATATAGAGGATATTGTGATTACAGGTAAAAGGGTTGAAGATGCTTCGGCTGATACGATATCTCAGAATTATTTCTTCTACTACAACAATGGAAAAGTGAATGATTATCACAAGCGAATGCAAGTACCGGGATTTGTATATTCGGAATATAATGTAGGAGATTCCATAGCTGCATATACCACAGACCATGTTAGTTATTCTTATTACAAGTATGGGATTCTTCCGGATACAGAGTATACAAACAATGAATTAATGAAAGTGGCTGGCGTATTGCTTGGAATTGGAATATTTTTATTGGCTTTGTTTGGGGTATTAAGTAAGAAAATGAATTACAAGAAGTAACCAACTTCCCGTTTATTGGGAAGTCGCAGAGAATGAAAAATCGAAAGTTTTAAAGGAGAAATACTATGGGACTATTTGGTAAAAGCAAAAAAGAACGAGAAAAAGAATACATGAACAAATTAGATGTTCCGTCGTGTTTAAAAGAAAATTTTGAATTGATTATTGATGATGCATTTACAATTATGGGGATTGGAACAGTTGCCACAGGAAACATATTAATAGGGATGTGCAGAGAAGGGGAAAATGCGTGTATTTATAAAGCAAATGGAGATATCTTAGAATCCAGAATTACTACTGTCGATGTACATACAAAAGAACGAAAAGCAAATGGTTGTGGATATAAAACAGAGCATGTTGGACTTGGGTTACGAGGAATTTCCAAGGAACAATTAGAAAAAGGCGATAAAGTAATTGTAAAAAATGCCAATATGTATGGAATGTAATTACAAATACCAGTTGATATTTCACATATTTTAGGAAATTTAATAACTGTTATATTTAATTATCAAATTCTTCGCAAACCCTTGAAAATACTAAGTTTGTAGCAAGTGAGCTTTCCCTTACTCTTTCCCTTGTGTTATATTCTCACATTGGTTTTCATGAACCTTAATATGGGAAAAAATAAGGGAAAGAAAATTTCATAACACAGTATAACAATAACGACATGGTGAACTGATTGAAATGTTTTCGATATTTAACTCTATAACTGATTATTAAAAGAAAATGGAGATAAGATACGATGAGAACAATTTATGCAGAATACAACATAAATCACGATAGTATTGATGTTTACACAAGTGCCGGATATATGCTTCGCATTGATTGCTGGAAAGCTGAAAAAAATCTAAAAACCACATACGGATCAGAATGTGCGCTTACTTCATTGGCTGTGGATGAGCCTTTGGAATATGCAAGATTATATCTTGAGGGTAATTTACAGATGTGGGTAGATGCAGAAGACTCACTAGAGTTATAATCCTTATCCATATAAATAATATGCAAATATATATCCCATCAATATAGCGAATATACTGAAATAAAAGTATCTTTATAATCAATTTTAACCAAAAGAATATGTTCTTAGAGGAGGTGTCTCCCGAAAGAACATATTCTTCTATTATGGGTAATTATAAATATAGAACATGCTTTTCTTGTGCTACAATTTCTTCACTATGAGTTACAACAATAACTGTTTTTCCCTGTTCACTTAACTCATGCAATATATTCATAACAATCTCACTATTTTTTTTGTCTAAGGAACCAGTTGGTTCGTCTGCTAATACAATCGAACATTTCTTTAGCATTAAACGAGCTAACGCAACTCTCTGCTGTTCGCCACCAGATAATTGATAGACTTTTTTGTTAATTACTTTCTGTAAACCAACTTTTTCAAGAGCTTCATTTATTGAAATATCCGTTCTACCTGATTTTTTTATTATTTCTAGATTTTCTTTTACTGTTTTGTTTTCCAAAAGGGCAAAATTTTGAAATAAAAATCCAACAACTTCTTTGAAATATTTCTGCTTTTTTCCTTTTTTTGCCACATCAAAACCATTCACAATAATAGAACCTTTGTCAGGAGTTTCAATACCTCCAATCATATTAAGTAAAGTACTTTTTCCGCATCCACTTTCGCCACTAATTACCAAAAAACGGCTATCTGGAATTTCCAAATGAAAATTTTTGAACAAAATTTTATCATTATATGCTTTGCATAGATTTTCAATTGTTATCATAAGCAACCTCCTTTTAATGATTTCGGTATGTTTGTTTTTTCAACAATTGTGATATTAAAGAAAATAATTGTAAATTCTATTAGTGCCATAAATGAACTAACAAGAATGCTAATTCCTACTTCAGTCTGTACCGATAATAAAGAATAGATAAGCATACCTACTAATATCACAAAATTTTCCACTACAATCATTTTAAGAAGTGTTTTGTGCCGTTCAAATAAACTATATCCAAAGATTTTCATCAAGGAAATTTTCATTGCATTTTCTCGGAACTCTAGTCTACTTACTGTAACAATAATCATAATATTTAAAAGCAATACAATCGTACAAAGAGAACTTAAAAATCCCACGAGTTTTATTAAAAATGTGTGATTATATAAATACTGTTCATGTACGTTTGTAATTACTAGCTGATAATTTCCAAGCATATCTTCATACTTTTTGCTGATATTTCTTAGCTGTTTTTCATCACATTGAAATAAAACTGCTCCTGCTTTATAGCTTTCAAGATACCCACCATTGACTGCTAAATCTTTGTTTGCCTGATAAATAATTATCGGATTTTTGCTTTTTTCGATACCATTTATTCTACTTGTATCTAAATAGGAAAAGTATTCTGTTTCGCTATACTCTATGTACTGAATATTTAATTGTTGTAAATTATCATGATTTAAAACATGGCTCAAGGAGTCATAGGCTAATTGCTTGTTTTTAGCAAAATATCTATTCTTTGGAATGAAAATAATCAAATCAGAAGATTCATTCTCTACTGCATTTATCTGCTTCGTAAAACCTTGTAACATATCTTTTGCATGATTATTTACATATATCACATCATTTTTATCATTTAAAATATTCAAGCATATTACAGGCTTTAATGTGTTATATTCATTCTTGTATAGTTTATTCCAAAAAGCTTCTTCTTTTTCAGCATTAAAATCAGTAGTCTTTACGGTAAAATAATTTGCATCATAATATTCTTCTAACAAATGTTCATTTGTAAATAGGTTATTATGAATACTACTAATATTAGTGGTAATTGTAAAAACAGCGGCTACCCCTGCTATAAATTTTAACGAATAAATTAAAAAATCCACTCCTCTTTTGTGTGTTGCATTTGCGAATGCCTTTCTAATATCAAAAAAGCAAAAAGAACAATATGGAATAGTGGAAAGAATAATTCCAATGGAATATAAAATTGTGACGAGTCTATTCTCATATGCTCCCGATATATAATTTGACAGCAATATTTTTGCAACAATAAATAATGCAATGTCAAAAGTTACATCGAATAAAGCAGCCTTAAATGCTATGAAACCAGCACTTTCTCCTAAGGAAACTCGTACAACAACCTCTTTTTTTCGCCTAACCACTTCAATTACATTTAGAACAATCATCAATGCAATAATCATACCCCATATAATAAAAATCATGTCCTTTTCCGTAGAATTCCAATATTCTGGATAAGTTAAGCTATATTTTTCTGATAATTTCTGATATGCAGAGATAATATTGTCCTCATTTCCTATGTATGAGATAAAGTTTTCATAACCCACAGAGGTACTTTGCAATTCTGAGAGATTATGAAATTTTACTTTCGTAATTCCGGAAACTAAAGCGGTATATTCTGATTCTTCTATGTTTGCAGTATTTTTTAATGTTTGTCTGATTACTTTATCATCGCCATAAATATGAAGTGTTGAAAGGTATTTATTATTGATTTCATTGTACTGAGAAAAAATATGTACATCATTCTCCGTTGCAGTTTCTGATACATCTTTCAGAAACTGCGACATATCTTCACTAGCAACTTCATAGCGTGATGACGTAAAATATGCTGTAGAAAAGTTCCAAAGCTGATCTTGAAATATTTCAGATTGCATAAGTATTCCAAAAATCAGGAAACAAAACAAACATAAGTTTTTAATTGCTTTCATTTATTTCAACCCCAGATTCCATACTTTATTTGCTTTTTCAAATATCGTAGTCAATATTGTGCTATTTTCATCAACAATCCATTGATCTTCTTGATCTTCAGCTTTTTTGCTACTTGACAACATAATTTGAGTATTCAAATCCTTATAGTCATTAAATAGCACGCCTTGACTTATTCCTTGGTGAAATGGTTTTATCCAAATAATTAGTGCATATCGAACATCTGACTCAGCTATCGCAAGATTTCCATTCCAAAGCAAATAATCAGGGACAGACACACTATACTGGAATCCATCTTTATCTGTGTAAATTTTTACTCCAGATTCTTCTATTTCAGGGAAGTCTTTCTGAAATTCGTTATATGGTTTATAACTCCCGAAGTACCAAAATAAATTATAGCAACAGAACAAAATAACCAAAACAATTCCTATATATTTTATTTTTTTCTTCATTTATATACACTCCACAAAAAAGAGTGGTTGGAATTCCAACCACTCAGCCATTATCCCGAACCTTTGTTTAGTAGCTATTACCGTAGGTAATACTATTTCCTTTATGAGCAACCTCAATTTTAGACCAATTACCTTTACCAACATTTGAACCCGAAAAAGAACCATTTCCATTCTTGACATATGCGTAATGATCTTTAGTTGAATGATATGCGTGTGCATAATCTTCATTAATAGCAAGAGTATTATAACCATAAGTCAAAACACCTTTTCCGTCATCAGATGTAGTGCTCAATTCCCACTTTTTATCAAATGTCTTATTCCCGTTTGTAACAGAAAATGCCATTACTGGAATTGATGAAGAAATTAACATTGCACTAATAGCTACCCCTACAATCACTTTCTTTGCTCTCATAAGTTTTACCTCCTTTGATCTGCTGTATTTCTATTTATATTTTATCAAATATTTTGTATCAAGTCAATCAGTATCTTGACTTATATAGCGTCGAATTGTAAGATATATTCCTTGTAAAATTAACCAAAAGAACAACAGATTTATTGATAATGCTTTTTTAATTACTTCTCCAAAATAAATGATGACAGCCGCACTTGTCAGTATCATCAGTAGGGTAATAACATCCCAACAGTTTTTCTTATATAATTCTATAACCTTTATTTCTATCAGTATTGCCAGTATCCCTGTCCCTGCCACACATATTCCAACAACCAATATCATCAATAACCAATATATGATTCCGGCTATAATCTCATTTGGAATTTTTGTGCTGATTTGTGCCACAGATTGCCCGGCATCAATCGTCCAACCGATAAAAGTTTGTATGAATGATGCTGCATCATGGAAGAATGATTTGCAATCGGAAAGGAACACATCTGACTGTACTGCCTGAAAAAGAGTGGTTGTCAGCGAATACCATGCAAGAAGGAACAAGGTTGTTTGGAACATTACCGTTTTTGCTTTATATTGTCCTGCAAGTTGCTCTTTTTGTGTTTCGTATCTTGCTTTTGCATTCTGATAGGCTGTCCGGTCACAGGCTTCGCATTTTTTATAGAGTACCGGCTTTTCTACCGGTATCTCTACGATTTTCTGATGTGTCCGGGCATAATCCCGTTGTTGTGTTAAGCATCGTATTTTATCTTGACATTCCTCTATCGTGACGTTTGCGCTTCGCAGCTTCTCTTTCTCGCTCCGCAATGCTCTGTCTGCCAGCTTCAAGTCGTTCTTTAATGCTTGAATATTCCCGGCTCTGTTCTCTTTGTTTAATTTCTCGTTCAAGGTCAGAGATTCGTTGAGCTGCGTCTTCAGTTCCACGATAAGCTGGTCTTTCTGTTCCAACTCTTCTTGTATCTCCTCGGTCAAGAGCAGAAGTTCTTCCAACTGTTCGGCGTTCTTTAATTCTCTGGATTCGTTCATCTATATCACGTCCTTTCTCTACCTGCTGTTCCAGTTCAGCAATTCGGTGTTCTGTTTCAGTAATAAACTGTTTTCGCTGTTCAGCTTCTGTGCCAATATCTGCCATTGCTGATTTTCGTTTTCCAAAAGTTCTATCTTCGTTTTCTGTTCTTCCATCTTGGAAAGTAGTTCCTCGGTATTTGGCAAAATGTTGAGCAGCTCGGATAACTCGCTGTTTAATTTTTGCAATTTCTGATTCTGTTCCTGCATAAGAGAGAGTTGGGTGTCCCGGTTCTGCATTTCCAGAAGCATTTCTGCCATTAAGGTCTGCTGTTCTTCGATTTGCCCAATCATGGACTCCATTAAGGGTATAATTTCCCGGCTTTCTTCTAATGTCATTTAATCGCTCCTTCCATAATGATAATGCACCTGATACTTTCCCAAAGGTGTCCAGTATCTTTTGCAATAACGTGTTTTGTTGTTTTATGATTTGATTTTCCGCTACTTTCCACGAACCTTTTATTTCCTGCCCGGCAAGAAACTTTTGTTCAATCTTTCTTGCGTCAGCACCTTCATGGATGGTAGGAATCTGGAGTTTTCCCTGCTTTTCGTAAGAACGGTGATCGACCTGATTATGCAAAGGCAGATGTTCATTACACACCTTTGCCCACTCGCTCCGCCACAGTTCACAGTTTTTTGGATTGTTCCATCCCGTAGCATCGGTCAGTACCCGTTTCCATTGCAGGCGGTTTCTTGCACCAATCTTCTGGATTCCGTTTTCATCTAATACAGGGATACGGATTCCATGACGGTCAGGGTTTTTCTTATCCTGCCACCAGTTCGGATGGGATTCATCAATCACGATATTTCCGCTTTTATCTCTGACAAAATCCCAATCTTTGACTTCTTTCTTCCCCCAAGAATGATCCGGGTTAAAAGGGCGCATTGTCAGAAGCAGATGGACATGAGGATTGCCATCCCCTTTGTCGTGGATACTCCAATCAGCACACATTCCCTTATCCACAAATGTTTTTTTGATATAGTCGGCTGTATATTGAATCTGTTCCTGTCTGCTCCATTCTTTGGGGAGGGCAAATTCAAATGACCTGCCAAGTTGGGCATCTGCACTTTTTTCAATCTTCAATACCTCATTCCATAACCGTTGTTTCTGAAATGTGATTTTAAATTTTTCTAAAGCAGCTTCTTTATCTTCTGACCTTTTGTATCGGACAGATTTTTGAAAGCGTTTTATATTTTCTTCTGGTACTATCTGCCATTCAGGAGGTGCGTTTTCGCACATCATCAGACTGGTGTAGACCACTTCTTTTTTAGAAGTGTAATAACTGATTCGCCCGGTTTCCTCGTTTTTCATCACATCCCCATTGAGATATGCGGAAGCGGAGATAACAGATTTCCCTTTACTTCGTCCGACTATTTTGATTGTGTAATGAAAAATCGCCATGTCTGGATTCCCCCTTTCTGCACATCCGGCATAGATTTCCGGCAACATTGCTTTCAGTTTTAGAAAAAGCAGTATTGCCGGAACGCCCTCTGCGTAAGAGTGCCCTGCGCATAGCAGCCTGCATGGAATGCGCCCCTCTGGCGAAGAGTGCCTCCTGCGGCATGAGCAGGTCTGGCTGAAAGCCCCGCCGACGGAACGAGCCCGGCAAGCGTGAGCGAAGACCGGTTGCCACTTGTGGCAAACTTATTGGGACGACCTCTGGTTGTCCATAAGTGCGCCCTTCATGAAAAAGCAATGAAGGGAATGAAAAACTCATCCCCCCCCGCCATTACACTTCCTCCATATCGGTATGTGTTTCTTTCTGCATTGCCTTTGAAAAAAATTTCCCATTGGCTTCCTGCTTTTTCAGAAAACCAATCAGCTTTGGGATGTCCTCTTCCTCGATAGGCGCACCGAGAACGGATTCCACCGCACCGCCAACCTGACAGAGCCTATGGGTTCGTTTTTTACTTTCTTCGGCTTTCTTTCGTTTCAGAAGTTCTTTCTTCTGTGCTGCATATCGTTTTGCTTTTTCAAGGCTTTCCTGTTCCTTCTTTTCCATTTCAAGCATTCGTTCTTCATAACTTTTTGTTGATTTTGCCATGATTACATTCCCCTTTCTTTTACAAACATAAGTTCTCGGTTGCGTATCAGAAGAAGCACATGGTATAATCTTCTTGCGTGTAGGTATATCATGGCTTCGGTCTGATAGAACCTTTGGCGGTTTCTTTGGAAGCCGCCTTTTTAATTTGCCGCAGTTCTTGTTACGGCTTTTACATTTCCTCTATCCCTCAAATCACGACCTTCATTCGCTTCCATAAACATTTCCAGAATATCGGTTTTAATCAGGACTTTGCGACCAACCTTTAATACTGGAAGTTTCTTCCATTCTACAAGCTGTCTTAAGGTGTTTCTGCCGATTCCCGTATAGTCAGCAGCTTCTTCGATGGATAATGCAATTTTTCTTTGCGTCATATAATCACCTCCTTATAAATTGCATTATGCAATTCTTGTGATGTAAGTATATCCTTTTCATATCTTTTTGTCAAGCGTTACGAAATATTAAAAATAATTTTTAAGTTGCATATTGCAATTACAGAAAAACAATGCTATAATTCATACATACCGAAAAAGGAGGCAGTCAGCATGAAAGATAAAGAACTACGCAAGCTGATAGGCAGCAGAGTAAAACAGCGCCGTCTGGAATTGAATCTGACACAGCCTTATGTCGCAGAAAAGATGGGTGTTACCGCTTCTACAATCCTGCGTTATGAGAATGGTTCGATTGACAATACGAAAAAAATGGTGCTGGAAGGTCTTTCGGAAGCACTCCATGTATCTGTGGAATGGCTCAAAGGGGAAACAGATGAATATGAAACCGACATTACGGATAAGAGAGAGTTACAGATTCGTGATGCGATGGGAGATATTCTGGAACAGTTACCGCTTGCCCTTACCAAAGAAGAAGATGCTTTTTCAAAAGATTTATTACTGCTGATGTTAAAACAATATGGTCTGTTTTTGGATTCCTTCCAGTTCGCCTGCAAAAACTTCAAGGGGAATGCTGGTCAGACGGATATTGCCAAAACAATAGGGTTTGAATCGAATGATGAATATAATGAGATTATGTTCTTAAGGGAAATCACTCACACCATCAATGCTTTTAATGAGATGGCAGACGTTGTAAGGCTCTATTCCAAGAAACCAAAAACAGCAGAACAAAGGCTTGCAAATCTTTTATCAGAAGTCTTATACGAAGATTCCGAATCGGTATAGTAAGACAACCGGAGTTATGATATACTTACACGCACGAAGCATTTCATCAGTTCCGATTGTCTAATATCGAAAGGAGACATACGATTATGGCAAAAGGATCTGTAAGAAAAAAAGGAAAGAAATGGTACTACCGCTTCTATGTAGAGGACGCAAGCGGCAATCTTGTTCAGAAAGAATGCGTTGGAACAGAAAGCAAAAGTGAAACTGAAAAGCTGCTCCGTCAGGCAATGGATGATTATGAGAAAAAGAAATTTGTTGCCAAAGCGGAAAATCTCACAGTCGGACAGCTTTTGGATGTGTGGGCAGAGGAGGAATTAAAAACAGGTACGCTCAGCAATGGTACGGTGGAGAATTACCTCGGAACAATCCGAAATATCAAGAAACACCCATTGGCAGAACGGAAACTGAAAAATGTAACCTCTGAACATTTGCAATCCTTCTTCGATTTGCTTTCCTTCGGGGGAGTTCATCCCGACGGAAAAGAGAGAAAGGGTTACAGCAAAGATTATATCCATTCTTTTTCCGCAGTCATGCAGCAGTCCTTCCGTTTTGCAGTATTTCCAAAGCAGTATATTACGTTCAATCCCATGCAGTATATTAAACTGCGGTATCAGACGGATGAAGTGGATTTGTTTTCCGATGAGGATATGGACGGAAATGTCCAACCAATTTCACGAGAAGATTATGAAAGATTGCTTGCTTATCTGCAAAAAAAGAACCCAGCCGCAATACTTCCAATCCAGATAGCCTATTATGCCGGGCTTCGTATTGGAGAAGCCTGCGGTTTGGCATGGCAGGACGTAAATCTGGAAGAACAATGCCTTACCATAAGACGCAGCATCCGATATGATGGCTCAAAGCGCAAATATATCATCGGACCAACCAAGCGGAAAAAAGTAAGGGTTGTTGATTTTGGAGATACACTGGTAGAGATTTTCCGTAATGCCCGGAAAGAGCAGTTAAAAAATCGAATGCAGTACGGAGAACTTTATCACACGAACTACTACAAAGAGGTCAAAGAGAAAAACAGAGTGTACTACGAATATTATTGTTTAGACAGAACAGAGGAAGTCCCGACAGATTATAAAGAAATTTCTTTCGTCTGTTTAAGACCGGATGGTTGTTTGGAACTTCCAACTACTTTGGGGACTGTTTGCAGAAAGGTGGCAAAAACATTAGAGGGATTTGAAGGCTTTCATTTCCACCAGTTACGTCACACCTATACAAGCAACCTTTTAGCAAATGGAGCTGCCCCAAAAGATGTGCAGGAATTGTTGGGACACTCAGATGTCAGTACCACAATGAACGTCTATGCTCACTCCACAAGAGATGCGAAACGAAAATCAGTTCGGCTTCTTGATAAAGTGGTGGGCAATGACTAAAAAATTTCCCTTATTTCCCTTGTGATTATCTCATAAGGGCAAAAATAAGGGAAACTACATATCATTTCACTAATGGACAGGCGGGAAAGCCTATAAAATGGGGAAAGTTAGAGGAATAATTATATAAATTCCAGTTTAACGAACAGGAGATGATGAACGCATGAAAATCCTACATGAACTTTCTTGGCTATGGGAAACGCTGGGCATTGCGCTTTTGGCGGCGGCTATCTGCATAGCTTGCGCCGCGCTGATCTGCAAGGCAGCGAAGAAGAAACTCAGCAAAAAGGTATTGGCTGTCATAGGGGCTGCGGCATTTGTAGGGGCAATTCTGGCGATCATTCTGATCGCCCGGACACCGATGCCGCTTTGACAGAATAGGAGAAACTGACAATGATTGTTCTTACAGAGCAGATAGAGATTCCGGCTTCCTATGAAAAATTAAAGGCATGGACTGCTAACTTTGAGGAAGAGTTTGTGAAATGGAGTCCCTACCACATCGAATGCAATCTCTATAACGGAAACTATAACGCAGGAAGCAAGATCCGCTTCCGCGAGATCGTCATGGGGCTGGACTACGATGTGACCGGCACAATTACGGAATGCGAACAGGATGAGAACCACTTCCGCATTGTATTCCGGAGCGACAAGAAAACGGCGTTCATCACCTTTGAAGGGAAAAGAACCAAAACAGGATGCCATTTCTCTCACACCGAGGCTTTCGGCATGACCACGCCGGTAATTGGGGCGATCATGAATTTCCTGATCTTCAAGGTGTTTTTCAGGAAAAAGGCAAACTGGCAGCTTATCCGGGATGATATGATTCTGGATAACAGGTATTTATATGACATTCTGACCGAAGGAAAATACCCGGAAAGAATCCCGCTGGACAAACTGCTGACCGGCGCGAAGTAACCGAATGGGAGGGCTTGATCATGCCGCTTCAAATCGTCAGAAATGACATCACAAAAATGAAGGTGGACGCCATCGTCAACGCTGCCAACGAGTCGCTGCTGGGTGGCGGCGGTGTGGACGGCTGCATTCATCGTGCCGCAGGACCGGAGCTGCTGGCAGAATGTGAAACGCTCCACGGCTGCGAAACCGGGAGCGCAAAAATCACGAAGGGCTATAAGCTACCCTGCAAATATGTCATTCATGCAGTAGGTCCGCGCTGGCATGACGGACGGCATGGTGAGCGCGAACTACTGACATCCTGCTATCGGACATCGCTCATGCTGGCGAAGGAATACGGATGCGAGTCGGTTGCGTTCCCTCTGATTTCCTCCGGCATTTTTGGCTATCCGAAGGATCAAGCTCTCAAGGTTGCGATTGACACCATCAGCAGTTTCCTTCTTGAAAACGAAATGACGGTGTACATCGTCATCTTCGACCGCAAAGCCTATCAGATCAGCGGGAAGCTATTTGCTGATATTGCAGCGTACATAGATGACCGCTATGTGGACGAGCATACCGATAGTCGTTCTGAGCGTCTGCGCAGAATGAGTGCCTTCCGGATGGAAGAACCCATACCTTGCGAGTCATCCGTTTGTGATGAAGCTATTGAAAAGCTCGCAGCTCCTATGGCAGTCAGTTCTGAAAAGGCAGCAACTCTTGACGATGCACTGGGACAGATCGATGAGAGCTTTTCGGAGATGCTTCTGCAGAAGATTGACGAACGCGGCATGACGGACGCACAGTGCTACAAGAAGGCGAACATTGACCGGAAACTCTTCTCGAAGATCCGCTCGGACAAGTCCTACAAGCCTTCCAAGCCCACAGTCATTGCGTTTTCCATTGCCCTTGAGCTGCCCCTTGCGGAAATGAAGGATATGCTCATGAAGGCTGGTTTTGCACTCTCCCACTCCAACAAGTTTGACATCATCGTGGAGTATTTCGTGGAGCATGGGAACTATAACGTCTTTGAGATCAACGAGGCTCTGTTTGCCTTTGACCAGAGCTTGATAGGAGCATAAGGCTTATGGATAAAGTATTTCAGAAATTTTTGCGGAGTGGTATTGACCTTTCGCCCGTAGGGGTGGAGCGTCGTGAAGATAATAACCCCTACTTTTGCACGCCCAAAGGTGCATCTATTTTTGGCTGGGCGGGTGTGGATGGCATCCACTTCTGCTTTGTTCGAGGCTTTGGCGGCGTGGTTTTTTCCGTTAGTCCCATGAACTCGGCTCCTGATTATGTTCATCCGTTGGCAAACAATTTTGAAGACTTTTTGAGGCTGCTCCTTGCTTGCAGTGATTCGGCAGCGTTGGAACAGGCGTGGATGTTGGATAAGTCCCAATTTGAAGCCTTTTTGCGGGATAACCCTCCAACGCAGGATCAGCAAAGAACGCTATTAGAGCTTGCCGAGAAAATGAAATTGACGCCTATGGAACAGCCGTGGGCATACATCAAAAAACTGCAAGCATCTTTTGATTACAGCAAGATCAAGTACACCGAGGACTATTATGATGTTGATATGAACCCGGAAGCAGAACTGACCATGCCTGAGTGGAAGGTCTACTTTGAGGGAAACTTCTGGGGACATTCGGGAAAAGGCCGTGCCGGAACGGAAATCCGGTTGAATAAGCAATTTGACTGGGCTGGGCATCATTGGGTTATTCCTGCGGCGTATTCTTGCAGTAAGGGACTCGTCATGGACTTTTGTATGCGCACCCCAGATGAAGACATTCGTAAGTTCATGACTAAATGGGATTTACACCCCGAAAACGACTCCTGCGAATACTTCACACAGGAGCAGCAAATGCAGATAGATTTAGACAATCCACTTTGCCTTGACTTTATTCCTCGTTTGGAATTGAACGGGAAAACAATGCTGACCTCCCACGGCTGTTCGGTGGTCTTTAATCCATGTTTGCCGGACAGGATGATCAATGAAGCGGAAGCAAAGTGGGCATTAGAACACTATGGTTTGGATACATCCTATGGATGGATGATTTTTCGGGCAGCTTTTCCATGGACAAGCAAACGCCGTCCTGAAATAAAAGCCCTCTCCCTTACAATGGAACAGCAGTCACGCCGTGTCCCGGGACCGCATTTCAAGACACACGCTCCCGGCGATTCGTTTTCTTTTTCCCATCCGGTCAGCGGAACAAAATATACATTGACCGTTCAGGAAATGGAGCAGCAAACAATTTCTGAAAAGTTCGTTGGTTCCGACCGGTGGTTCTATCCCACGCATTTTACTGCTATGAGCTATACGCTTTCTCCTGAACCGGACAATGATATTTCGATCTGTGATTGCGCTGAGGGAGACAAGCCTTTAGAAATTGCCTCATGCTCTGACCGCTATGCACCAGAGGCACAAAACGATATTGCTTGTATCGGCATTATCGGCGGAGCGGACGGTCCAATCGCAATCGTGTGTGGAGGCAGCTCAAAAGAAAAACTCCATGCGGCTTGTTCCTCTCTACACTTTGAGCCGGTGGAGGGTGATATTGAATGGCGTGTCGTATTCAACATTAAAAACTCTAATGAAATGTCATTAGAGCTAATCTAAGAAGAAAGCGGAGGCAAAGAAGATGAAGCAACGCACTTACATCGCAATCGACCTGAAATCCTTCTATGCCTCCGTGGAGTGCAGGGAGCGCGGCTTAGATCCTCTGGACACAAACCTTGTTGTCGCGGACGAAAGCCGGACGGACAAGACCATCTGCCTTGCCGTCACGCCCTCCCTCAAGAGCTACGGCATCTCCGGACGCGGGCGGCTGTTTGAAGTCAAGCAGCGGGTGAAGGAAGCGAATGCCGGACGGCAGCACGACGCACCGGGACACAGACTGGACGGCACATCGCACTTCTTCTCGGAGCTGCAAGCAAACCCGTCTCTGGCGATTGACTTCATCATCGCGCCGCCTCGGATGGCGTACTACATGGAGTACAGCACCCGCATCTATCAGGTCTATCTCAAGTACATTGCGCCGGAGGACATCGTAGTCTACTCCATCGACGAGGTGTTCATGGACGTGACGGACTACCTGAATACCTACAAGCTCTCGGCACATGACCTCGCCATGAAGATCATCCTCGACGTACTTGAGACAACCGGCATCACAGCAACCGCCGGGATCGGTACGAATCTTTTCCTCTGCAAAGTGGCAATGGACATTGTGGCGAAGCACATCCCCGCCGACAAGAACGGCGTCCGCATTGCGGAGCTGGATGAGATGAAGTTCCGGCGTGAGCTTTGGACGCATCAGCCCCTCACGGACTTCTGGCGCGTAGGTCGAGGCATTGCCAAGAAACTTGAACAGAATGGAATGTTCACCATGGGCGATGTTGCCCTCTGTTCCGAGCGGAACGAGGACTTGCTTTACAAGCTCTTCGGCAAGAATGCGGAATTGCTCATCGACCATGCGTGGGGCTGGGAGCCAACTACCATTGAAGCAATCAAGGCATACCGTCCCAGCTCCAACAGCCTCAGCTCCGGTCAGGTATTGCACTGCCCCTATGAGCCGCAGAAGGCGAAGCTGGTTGTCCGGGAAATGACGGACTTGCTTGTGCTGGACTTGGTGGACAAGGGGCTTGTCACCGATCAGATGGTTCTTACCGTTGGCTATGACATTGAGAACCTGACCGATCCGGCGCGGCGGGCAAGGTATCACGGCGCGGTGGAGAAAGACCCCTATGGTCGGGAGATTCCCAAACAGGCGCACAGTTCTATCAACCTTGGCGAACACACATCATCCACGCGCAAAATAATGTGTGCTGTGTCAGAACTCTTCGACCGGATTGTGGACAAGAATCTTCTTGTCCGCCGTATGTATGTTGTGGCAAATCATGTCCTGCCGGAAGTGGACGCGCCGAAGAAAAATGACGGTGCTGTTCAGCTCGACCTCTTCACCGACTATGCCGCCGAAGAGGAAAAGCGGAAAGCCGAAGACGCTGCCTTGGAACGGGAACGAAAAATTCAGAAGGCTGCTCTCGCCATCAAGAAGAAGTACGGAAAGAACGCGATCCTCAAGGCGATGAATCTTGAAGAAGGCGCAACCGCAAAGGACCGAAATGCTCAGATCGGCGGGCATAAGGCGTGAACAGCAATTCAATTTCAAGGAGAAAATATTTTGAGAACATACAAGGATAAAGAGGAATTAAAAGCCGAAATCAGCAAAGGCTTTGAAAAATACATTGCTGAATTTGATTCTATTCCGGAAGCCCTAAAAGATATAAGAGTAGCCGAGGTGGACAGAACACCGGCTGAGAATCTTGCTTATCAGATCGGTTGGACAACGCTGCTTCTAAAATGGGAAAATGACGAGAAGCGCGGAGTTGAAGTGAAAACACCATCAGAACTGTTTAGGTGGAATCAGCTGGGCGATCTATACCAATGGTTCACAGATACATACTCTCATTCATCCTTAGTGGAATTGAAGGATCAGTTAAAAGGAAACGTTACTTCTATCCAGACAATGATTGATTCTATGAGTGAAGAAGAGTTATTTCAACCGCACATGAGAAAGTGGGCAGATGATGCTACCAAAACAGCGGTATGGGAGGTTTACAAGTTTATTCACGTCAATACCGTTGCTCCCTTTGGAACATTTAGAACGAAGATCAGGAAGTGGAAAAAGGCAACGCTGTAACTATTATTTGACTGTAAAAGGAGATGTGGGATGCACATGAAAAGCAAATATGATGAGATTATGGGGCGTCCTCACCACGTCTCCAAGACGCGACCACAGATGCCAATGTCAGATCGTGCGGCGCAGTTCGCTCCCTTCGCAGCACTCACCGGCTACGATGCTGCCATCAAAGAAACCGGGCGTCTAACCGATGATAAGATCGAGCTTGACGAGGAAGCATTGACTGCATTGGACATGAAGTATCAGCTTCTCATGGACGCCCTTGATGATGCACCGGAAGTCACCATTACCTACTTCCAGCCTGATGAGCGGAAGGCTGGCGGCAAATATATAATGGCAACCGGCGCGCTCAAAAAAGTCGATGATTTTGAGCGGCGAATCACCATGCAGGACGGCACGAAGATTCCGATGGATGACGTTATAAGCATTGACGGGGAGCTGTTCTCATCGCTGGAATAATGTCGCTTGCCATGCGACCAAACGAAGTGAATACCAAAGTACAATATGACTGTAAGGTGAGACACCAAGCAGTCATATTTTTATATGCGGAGGTACTGAACATGAGAAAGAACTTAACGGAGATCGTATTCATCCTTGACCGCAGCGGCTCAATGAGCGGACTGGAAGCAGACACCATCGGAGGCTTCAACTCCACGATTGAAAAGCAGAAAAGGGAGAATGGCGAGGCATTGATCTCTACCGTCCTCTTTGACAACGTGAGCGAGGTTATTCATGACCGTGTACCGGTTCAGAAGGTCGAGCCGATGACCGACAAGGACTATTACGTTCACGGCTGTACTGCCCTTCTGGATGCTATTGGCGGAGCAATTCATCACATTGGAAATATCCATAAGTACGCAAGAATTGAGGATGTGCCTGAACACACGCTGTTCGTCATCACAACGGATGGCATGGAGAATGCAAGCCGCCGTTATGATAGCGAGAAGGTCAAGAAGCTGATTGAGCGGCAGAAGGAAAAGTACGGCTGGGAGTTTCTATTCCTCGGCGCAAACATTGATGCAGTTGAGACGGCAAAGCATTTTGGAATCGGAGCAGACCGAGCGGTCAACTACCACTCTGACCGCGAGGGAACGCAGCTCAACTATGAAGTTCTGAGCGAAGCGGTTTCCGCTGTCCGTTGCAGCGTACCGCTAGGTACGGATTGGAAAAAGCGTATTGATGAGGACTTCAATTCCAGAAAGGACGGGAGAAAGCAATGAGAACGATCACTGTAAAAGGGACAGGCAATGCCTCCGCCAGACCGGATTACATCATCCTCTCCCTGAACATTGAAGTCTTATCCGAAACCTATGACCACGCAATGTTGGAAGCTTCCGTGAGGATTGAAAAATTGCAGGGTGTTGCTGTCCGCGTTGGGTATCGCAAAGAAGACTTGAAAACCACGAGCTTTGATGTCCAGACAAGGTACGAGAACGTCAAGGATCGGCAAGGAAATTACAAGCGGGAGTTTGTGGGATATGCTTGCACCTACCGCCTAAAACTCGCCTTTGACTTCGACAGCAAGCAACTTGCACAGGTTATTTCTGCGATTGCAGAATGCGGTGCGAAGCCGGAACTCAGCATTGCGTTTACGGTGAAAAACCCGGCAACGGTAAGCGAAGAGCTCCTGAACAGCGCGACGGAGAACGCCAGAGCGAAGGCGGAGATTCTTTGCAAGGCGTCTGGCAATGCGCTGGGACAGCTACTCAATATCGACTATAGCTGGGGCGAACTCAATGTGTATTCCAGAACGAGCTATGAGGTCGAAGACTGTATTCAGCCTCTTATGGCAATGAGCAAATGCGCTGCACCCGAAATCGAGCCGGATGATATTGACGTATCGGACACCGTGGCTTTCACATGGGAAATCCAATGAATTTTTGACTTTTCTGAAATCTGGTACTCAACAAACGCTCTTATTGTGTCCGTTGTAAAGTGAAGGGACATTTCACGGAGGAATCTTCGGGGAATACGATTTTGGGAGATTAGCAAGCAAATCCGGTGAGTACCCACCGGAGAAAAATCAGTTAAGGAGACCCTGCCCTTAACATCAGATTTTTGCTTGTTGGGATAGTCCCAAACCCTTCTAATCTTTACGACGGAGGGCGCAGCATGGTACGAAGAACGCGAGACATTCAGAAGAAGATTTGGCTGACACCACAGGAAGAACGAACGATTGCAAAGAAGATGGAAATGATCGGCACGGAGAACTTCGGTGCGTATGCAAGGAAGATGCTGATCGACGGTTACATCATCGTTGTAGACTACACGGAGCAGAAAAAGCTCGCCGCCGAAATCAACAAGATCGGCGTGAACATCAATACCGTCTGCCGCAGGATCAACTCGACGGGACGATTCTATCAGGACGATATTGACGAGCTGAAAGAAAAGATGGACGCGGTATGGCTGTTACTAAAATCAAAGCAATCCGAGGAACTTTGAGCAAGGCAATCGCGTACATTCTGAATCCCGAAAAGACAGACGAGAAGCTGCTGGTCTCGTCCTACGGCTGTGCCAGCGAGACCGCAGCGCGGGAATTTGAATGGACGCGGAAAATAGCCGAGCAAAAAGGGATGAATCCGGTCAGGATCATAGCCCGTCATGTGATCCAGTCCTTTGAAATCGGAGAGGTCACACCGGAGCTTGCCCACGAGATCGGCAAGCAGTTTGCAGATGAAATCCTCGGAGGAAAATATGAGTATGTGCTGACCACTCACATTGACAAAGACCATGTTCATAACCACCTGATTTTCAATGCGGTTGACTTCGTGGACTACCACGCATATAAGAGCTACAAGCGGATTTACTATGATATGCGCGAGGTCAGCGACCGGCTCTGTAAGGAAAACGGTCTCTCTGTTATCCCTCCCTCTCAGAACAAGGGCATGGGCTACAAGGAGTACACCGAAGCCAAACGCGGCACGAGCTGGAAGCAGAAACTCAAGCAGACCATCGACCGGATTGTCATTACAGCGAAGGATTACGATGATTTTTTGCGGCTCATGCAGGAAGCTGGTTATGAAATCAAGACCGGCAAATACATCTCCTTCCGCGCTAAAGGTCAGGAGCGGTTTACCCGGTCTAAAACCATCGGAGAGAACTATACCGAGGAACGCATCAAAGAGCGGATTGCCGGACGGACGCCCCGAAGAAGTCAGAGACAGACCACGCCAAAGGGCATCTCTCTCATCAGAGATATTCAGGAGCGGATCAGGCTCATCGACAGCAGGGGTTATGAGTATAAAGCCAAGCTCACAATCCTCAAGGAAGCGGCGCGGACGCTTAACTATCTCACGGAAAACAGCTTGCTCCAATACGCCGATCTTGAAAAGAAGGTCGAGGACGTTCACAGCTCCTATGACCGCACCGGCAAGGAACTGAAAGGCGTCGAAGCGCGACTACGGGAAGTCCAACCGCTTATCAAAAACATCTCCAACTACCAGCGCCTAAAACCCGTATATGACGCCTTCCAGAAGGCGAAAGACAAGCCGAGCTTCAAGGCAAAGCACGAAGCCGAACTTGTGATCTTTGAGGCGGCGCGGAGTACGCTGCTTGCCATGCAGGGCGATGAAAAACTGCCGAGCTTGAAGACACTGCAAGCGGAACAGCAGCGACTTCTTGAAGAGCAACAGCGGCTCTATGATGAACGTGCGAAGCTCAAAAAAGAAGTAAAGCAAATAGAGACGATCAAGTCTAATGTTGATACATTTCTCGCTTCCTCTGCTGACCATGACCGTGATCATCTGCGCAGCACACAGCGCGAATAATCTCGTCAAAAGCAGGGCATCTCCTGTTGATCGGAGGTGCCCTGCATCCTTGAGAGAAGGTTCGAGAAATTGAAACTTTTTCTTTAATTTCTGCATCAACGGATTGCTTTTGAGAATGAAATCCAGTATAATATTATAAGCGATGTTGAATGCAAGCAAGTGAAAGGATGGTTGCCGTGCACATAAGCTATAAGAAACTATGGATGCTTCTTCTGGAACGCGACATAAAGAAGGCTTCTCTACGACATGAAGTAGGGCTGTCTGCCGGAACATGGACAAAACTGAATAAGGGGGAAGAAGTGTCCCTCTCTATTTTGCTGCGCATTTGTGATTACTTGAACTGTGACATCGGAGATATATGTGAGGCTGTGCGAACGGACAAAAACTGAGTCCGGTTTTTCGTACAGCTCTTTTTGTTGAATAAAAATCGCTCAACTCTCCGCAGGAAAGGAGCAATTTATGGGCAATTCAGTCATGTTGAATGGTATCGAATATGCCGGAGAACAGATTGCCTACAAAGGCAGCACCTACGAGATTGTATCGAAGGTTGCCTACCTGATCGGCGTCCCGCTCCGTATTTTTCAAAATGAACACGAGCCGCCAAAGATAGAGATATACAGCCGGCTTGAACAGGATAAAAATGCCCGCATCATTCGTAATCTATGTATCATCCGCACCGCCATTGAGCGCAACTACCGGAAAATAAATGACATCATGCGAATGGAGTATCGAGGGCTGCTTTCAATGCCAGAGATCATCCCGGCTTCCAGTATGCAGCAGCTTTCAAATGACGGAATCAACTTTATCAAAAAGGCGAGTACAAAGCTCTGCCACCACATTATCGAGATCAACCGGCTGATTTCAGACCGCATTAACAACTGCAAAAGCCTCTTTCCAATCTGGATTAACTGGGCGTACATAAAAGAGCTGTTCATCATGCCAAACGGCTTGACAGAGGACGGAACGAAAGATGCTGCGGACATCTATTACGCAAGTCTCTCCTACTACCCCTATCAAATGTATATCAACTGGGTACCGATGGACGAGGGTAATGTCCTCTATAATGATAAAAAGTTTGCTACCCTGCTTTATCAATGGCATTGCGACGCCTTCACGGAATACAGTAAAGTCTCCGATGCAGGGGCTTTTGTAAAAAACAATATCTACGACTTCATAGATGACAGTGAGAAAACCGTATTGGTAGTGGACTGCGAAAACTCCGACCCGTACAAGCTGTGCGCCACGCTCAAAAATCTTGATTATGAGGTCATGCAGAAAATTACGGCGATCATTCTCTTTGATGACGTACATACTGCTACGGCGTGGCGGATTCTTGAAAACTACACCCGCATCCCCGTTGAACATATCATGATTGAGCGGATCAAGCAGAACAAATCACTGGTAGACATCAAGCTCACCGCAAGAGCCTGTCAGGAACACTACCAGAAGCAAGTGGATTCCTTCGTCATCGTCTCAAGTGATTCCGACTACTGGGGGCTTATCTCTTCCCTGCCGGACGCCAGATTCCTTGTCATGATTGAGCGGGAAAAATGCGGACCGGATATGAAGGCGGCACTTGCAGAATCCGGGATATTCTACTGCTATCTGGATGACTTCTACTCCGGCAACAGCGAGGACATCAAGAAAAACGCACTATTCAAGGAGATGTACCGCTGGATTGACAACTCCGTTCACCTGAATGTCAACGATATGTTTGATGCGGCTCTGCGAAACACGCGGATAGAAATGTCTCCCGCAGAGCGGCGGCAGTTCTATGAGAAGCACATCAGGCACATGACGCTGACCATCGACGAGAACGGAAACGTCAGCATTGAACTGAAACGCGGATAACCTTGGTTTCTATTCCGGGAGGAATGTGGATGGACAACAGATTCTATTTTGGATTCAATACATCGGAGGAACGGAAAAAGCGCAGAAAAGCAGAGCTGTACTCCATGAGTGAGCAAGTCAGCACCTTCTTTTGGGATGAAGCCCCGCAGCATGGATTGGAAACGCGTGAGGGGCAGCAGGATATGTCCTTTGAGATTGTGGACGCCCTCATAAATGATCAACATTTTGCGATTGAAGCTGGCGTGGGCATTGGCAAATCCTTTGGCTATCTTGTGCCGGTGCTGCTGTACAGCAAACGCATGAACAAGCCGGTTATCATCGCAACCTCGACCATCGCGCTTCAAGAACAGCTCTGGCGTGATGTCCACGCGGTAATGCCCCTTCTTGGGCTGAACAGAGATGTGATTCTGGCAAAAGGACAGACTCACTATCTCTGCAACAAACGCGCAGATGAGTATATGTGCGATCCGAAAGCAGCTCCACCGGACGCGCTTAAAGAAGGAATCCAGCAAGGGTATGAGGAACGCAAGGATTTCCCGGAGGTTTTGCCGCAAGGCGTCTGGGACAAGGTAAACGTGCAGCGGTTCAGCATGAAGAATTGCGGCTCCTGTGAAAAGAAGTGCAAATATTACAAGGTCCGTGCAGCATTGAAGTTTACGGATGGCGTTGTTCTGTGCAATCAGGACTTTCTTACCCAGCATCTCATGAAACTACGACGCGGGCAGGACGGACTGATTAACGCCGCCGCTGATCTGCTTGTCGTGGATGAAGCGCACAACTTGGATGATAAGGTGCGGAGTGCCACAACGGAGCGTTTCGGGCAAGGTATGCTCTTTGGAATGATTAAAAGCGCATTCTATGAACTGCGACCCTCTGACCAAAGCAGTGTGTCCGGTGAAAAGCGAGAGGCAGAGAGCGCAATCATCGCCTTCTATAACTGCCTGAAAGCACAAGTTCAAAAGCAGATCGACGATGCAGATCAGGATATGCGCTACGCTGACCGCTTTTTTTTTGACCAAAGCGGCAGTGCGATTGAACTGCTTACCGAGATGAACGCCGCCATACACAACCTTTCGTCCAGCATTCAGATTTATTCCAGCATGGATTTCAGAAACAACCGTTCCTTTGCTGCCTCTGATGATCTGGATGCCGTCAGCGAGTCCCTTTCAGAGCTTCTTGACCGGATAGATGATATGCTGATCTGGATTGAGCAGCACGGCAGCAACACGGAACTCGTCTATTGCCCTAAAAACACAAAAGAAATTGTGAGCCGCCTATACTTCAATGGTGATGAAAGAACCATCTTGACCTCTGCCACGCTGACGAACGCCACGAGCGGGTCTCTGGAAGAACAGTATTCTTACTTTATCAGCAATACCGGCTTTCCCGCTGGTGATCGCGGCTGCTTATCCGAGCCAAAGCCTTCCCCATATCCATACGATGAACACGCCATGATCTACTATTGCGACGATCTCCCGCACCCGACCAGAGAACATGAAGCCTTCATTGAAAAGGGTGTGGAGCGGCTGCTTGAGATCCTGAGCATTTCCAATGGAAAGGCACTCGTGCTGTTTACGGCAAAGACCGACATGGAAGAGGTCTACTCCATTCTCAGTGAGAAAAATCTTCCGTACAAAATCCTGATGCAGCAGCCGGGATCGTCGCAGGACAAGGTGCTGCTTGAGTTTAAGGAAGATACGAACTCCGTACTTCTGGGGACGGGTGCATATTGGGAAGGAATCAGCATTGAAGGAAAAAGCCTTTCCAATGTCATCATTTTCCGGCTTCCGTTCCCTGTCCCCGATCCAATTATCGAGTATAAGTGTTCCGTCGCAAAGGATGCCCTGATGGATGTCCGCGTTCCCGAAATGATTATCAAGCTCAAGCAAGGTATCGGGCGATTGATCCGCAATTTCACAGACACCGGCATTGTCTGCATTATCGACCGAAGACTGCGGGACGAGCCGCCGGAACGCTATCATGACATTACATGGGACTCCCTGCCTATCAAAAATCGGACAAGCAGTTTGGACGAACTTAGGAAGTTTTACGAAGGTCTGCCCTCAGCCAAGGAATGATGATACAAACGGCAGTCTCTTCGGAAACATAGAGCAGCCCCCCAAAAAACGACAATCAGAAAACGGAGGTGTATCATGTTGTACAATGAAAATCTGCACGAAGAAGAACAACATCTGATCCAGCAGATTGCCGAGCAAACAGAGAGAGGAAAAATCGACTGGGAACTGACAGAGTATAATCCGCTGTCATTTCTGAATGAGGACAAGATAGACAAAAACCCAGCAGTAATCTGTCAGTCCTTCTCCTTTGAAGCGATCATCGGCGGCTCCCGTTTCGAGCTTGATGTCATGGAGAATATTGATGTGCCGTCCGGTATGGGAGACTACACCATAACCTTGACGCGGGATGAAACCGAAAATTATCTTAAAATTGAGGATGCGCTTTCCTTTGACTGTGACCGCTATGAATGCACACCGGAGGAAGTCGCAGAGCGATTTGCGGACAGCCCCATTGTCCGTCTCTGCAACGCTATCATTCCTGCCACGCTTGGGCAGGAGGATTTAGAAGAGGTCTTCACATGGGCAAGGTTTTTCAACGAGACTGGCATTTCTGCAAAGCTAATGAATCATCCGCTGACCAAGCTCTGTGAAAAGCTGTTCGACGAACACCGTTTGATGGACTTCCATCGCTGCATCTTGGATGTGGACTATCGAAAGCTGCTCCTAAATGAACTGGCTCATAACTAAGACACGGAAAAACGCCCCCGACACTGTGCCAGACGCACAGTGCCGGGGGCGTTCCCGTTTCCAGCGATTTATTTTTCCCTCGGCAATGGACTGTCCATAAGGTGACACTTTCCGTTTTGCGATGCCGCGAAAATTCGATGTGTTCCATGGAGATGTTCACTGGGCAGCATACGCCGTACACGTTTCCAATAATCACTGAGCAGTGCAATGGGTATTCGCTATCGGGAAATACTTCACGGTTTTCACAACGCTTGATTCAGAAGGGATTTTTTTGCCTTATTCCCGCGTGACATCAAGGGAAACCGGATTGATGACGATGATGGTCTTGCCCTTTTTGTGGGCATATCTCACGGTATTCCCGGTACCGCTGGGGCATCCATTCCATACTGCGAGAATATAATCGGCGTGATCGACCATGTACCGATTTCTCTTGTCCATGCAGTCCGGCGTGTACTCCCGTTGCAGCATGGTCTCCTTGTCACACTTTGCCGCGATATTATAATACCGTTCCCGTGAAGCCACAGACCATTTGATCGCTTGTGTCTCACAAGGGATTGCGCTTTCCAGAGTAATGCGAGGGTATTTTGATTTCAAATCGAGTACAATTTCCGCAGCGTACATATCGACGCCAAGAGCCATGCCGGTAATAAAATGCGTGACGCCCTCGTTCTCGATGAGTGCTACAATCTGATCCCGCATAACAGACTTCAAAGAAGTACAACGCTTATCGGATTCATCAAAGCCGAACGGAAGACTCTGTGGTCTATGACCGGTAAACGCACAAGTCTTGCCTTGAACGGATTGCTTTTCAGCTTTTTGAGCAGACTTTCTAAACTCAATAATGCGCGACATGACACCCCTTCTTTCACTCTTTTGGTAGGTAACTCCATTCTATCACCCTCATCACGGACAGTCAACGCATTGTCGTTAGTAAAATCAACGACAGCGTGCCGTGGATAATGACACCGCCGTTAGGTACACTAAATGCAAAGGTGGTGAGGCTATGCGCGAGAAGAAGGACATCAATATTGAAATCGGCGGCAATATTCAAGTGGCAAGAGAACAGGCGGGCTATACGCAGGACACGCTCTCAGAAATGCTTGGCATGACGCCGAATCACCTGAGTGCTATTGAGCGTGGTGCTTCCGGTATCTCTCTCGAAGCCTTGCAGCGTCTTTGCCGTTTGCTCGGCGTCAGCGCAGACCGAATTATTTTTGGGACTGACGCGCCAGAAGCGGAAGCCCTTGCGCTTGCCAGACGTATTTCGGATATTAAGCCGGAATACCGGCAACAGGTTCAAGAGCTGCTGTCCGCTATTTTGAATATGTCGTAAAAAAAGAG
>NZ_QUIX01000016.1:48796-67913 GCF_003480365.1 Butyricicoccus sp. AM32-19
TGACGCCGAATCACCTGAGTGCTATTGAGCGTGGTGCTTCCGGTATCTCTCTCGAAGCCTTGCAGCGTCTTTGCCGTTTGCTCGGCGTCAGCGCAGACCGAATTATTTTTGGGACTGACGCGCCAGAAGCGGAAGCCCTTGCGCTTGCCAGACGTATTTCGGATATTAAGCCGGAATACCGGCAACAGGTTCAAGAGCTGCTGTCCGCTATTTTGAATATGTCGTAAAAAAAGAGCCTCTGCCGACACCCAAAACGGGCATCGACAGAGGCTTTTGGTTCGTTTTCCGGGCATTCAAACAAGTGCCGAAATCGACACTTATTTCTGCGCTAAAGAAGAAATTGCGCAGGGAATACAATCACTTAGGTTGGTCAATTTGCGCCGCTCTGGGGCTTGCAATCACAGGCTTTTTCGCCCCCTAACTGTCTACACTGCGATGCCTTGCGGGAGAAGTGCGGACAGGCGATGAGATCCGCGCGGAAACTCTGCTTGCAGCTATGGACGCAGCGGACGCAGAAGCGGTTATACTTCCGGCGTCCGCTGTCCCCGATGAAGAATGACCACTCCTGCCGCCATTTCTGACTTCTGCTCACAGCTCAATCTCTCCTTTGTGCTTTTTGGGAGGGCAGCATTCCTTCTGCTTTTCAGCCTTTGCAGACTTGAGTCTGTCCATGATGGAGGACTTTTCGCCCCTTTCGGGGGCTTTGACCTCTGCGGTCTTGTCCTCCTTCGGACCGTTGTTGATGATCCCATCAATCATGCCGTAGTCATCCTCCATCGACATCTCCGCCGCCTTGAGGTAGTTTTCCTTCTCAAGAGCTGCCATCCAGCTTTCCTTGCTGATACCGAGCATTCCGCCCTTTGACGCATGATCGGCAATCTCTTTGGCATCTACGCACAAGCCCTCGGTGTTATCGGAATAGAGACGGTAAACCTCGCAACCCTTCTCCAAAGCCTTCTCAGCCGCCTCCTGACCGGCGGGAAGAACACCAGCCCATGCGTAGCCGTAGTCCTTCATATCCTGAACGGAGAGCGCGGGATCGGGCATTTCCGGCACTTCCTTGACCTCAAGGTCGAGAAGGCGGAGCGTGTCATCGTCAAAGCCGTTGTAGACATCATCAAGGACGAGCTTGCCGCGCTCATCGACGATGATGCAAGCCGCCTCATCGCCGTAGGTGTCATGCTCCATCAGATAAAAGCTGTGACCGCCGACTTCGTGCTGGTCAATGGTGTGCCACGTCCCGATGTGACCGGCAACCGTCAGCCCGGAGGTGTCGGCGTTCATCTCGAAGTCCTTCTGCTCGATGCTTTCCTGCTTCTGCTGCTCCTTCGAGATCATGGGGATCGCCACAATCTTATCGCCCAGCTTGACAAACTGCTCCGGCACTTTGAAGTGGTCAGCGAACTTCTGCATCTGCTCTACGGTCAGAGAGTCGAAGCTGTCATCCGTCAAGCCGACCACCATGAATGTTCCGGCAACAACATCGTAGATGTCACCGTCCTCATCACGCAGAGCGCGGTTCAGGGGCAGACCTTCCAGCTTGCCTTCCTCGTTGCAGACTAAGGCAACCGGGTCTTCGTAGGGATAAATTGCCTCGATGCAGCCGCCGACCTCATGCTGCAAGGACTTGAGATCCGAGTCAATCTCCTTCACATAAGGCTCCTTTCCCGGCTCAACGACGAGAACGGCGATGGTGCTGTCACGCTCGGCGTCTTCCCCTGAGCCGGTGATCCGGTATTCGTCGGGAATATCGTCCAGCTCACCGTTAAACTGCCTGTCCCAGCGTTCGCTTGCGACGCGGACATAGCCTTCATCGGTGAAGCGTCCCTGTTCATCATAAGCGATGTCGTGACCATAGCGTTCATAGTCGATGTAGTCTGCCAGAGGACCGAGATCCTTTTCGGAGTAGATACCGGCTTCGTTGGCATAGTAATAGCCGAGGTCATATTCGTCGTTGATACCGGGCATGATGTCGTAGCAGTCCAGATTGAACGTCAGGTTGATGAGATCGTCGATGTCGCTGACCTCATCGCAGCCAGCCTCCATAATGGCAACGAGCTTTTCCTGATCGCTCAGGGAAAGCTCGTCAATCAAAGCGGCAAGGTAGTTGAGCTTATCAAGGCTCTCGTACTCGCCAAGCATCTTCTGAACGCCATAGATCGGGCATTCGTAGTCGGTGATAAACCACTCTTCGTAGGGCTGACCGAACTCATCCTGCTTGCCGATCCCGATACGCTCAAAGACCTTCTGCATCTCTTCCTCGGTGGTGGGCAACTTCACCCACTCACCGATCAGCATACCCTCGTTGTACTTGCCAAGGTTCGTGACGAAGGCTTCAAAATCACCGTCTAATACGGGCATAGGCATCCTCCTTTCAGTCATCCACCATGCCGTCCGGCATGATATACAGTTCCTCAAACTCCGCGTCGGTCATGACTTCGAGCTTCCGGACGGTCTTATACATCAGCTCCGCAATCTCACCGTCCATGTCGTTCAGGGTGACGCTCTTCATATCGTCGATCAGCCGCTTCCGGCTGGATGTGTTGAAGCAACACATCAGGTTGATTTCTTCCACGGTAAAGTTTTTCATATCAGAGTTCCATATCCTTTCCTTTCAATTTCTGCGGCTTCGGTGTGTGAGGCGGCTGTGCCTTCTGTGCGGATTTCAGTTTGTCACGGATGGATTCACGGGCAGCGGGCTTCTTCGGGATGGTGTCGTAGATGGCAGTTCCGGCATCCTCCACATAGGCGCGGACATACTGGATGCTCTCAGAAAAGCGGATGGGGCGGTTCTTGTCCTCGATGTTGGTCAGCCGGACTTCATCAGCGGCAAAATCAACCGCGTCGATTCTGCACTTGATCCCATCCACATTCAGCGTTGCGCCGACAGGAATGTAATCTGCGGCTTTGAGTTCCTTGAAGGTCTCGCCGTCCTTGCTGAGAAAGACATCCATGCCGGACTTCCAGAGCTTATGAGAACCAGCTACCCATGCGCTTTCACGGAAACCAGTAACCGGCACAGAAGGCTTGCCGCGCACCTTCTTTTCAAGGAGTTTTGTGCCGAGAAGCGGCGCGGCTTTCTCTGCGTCCTTGCCGTACAGCTCAAAATAGCCGTTCTGAGCAAAGCAGACCAGCGCGTCGGGATGCGCCTTTTTGACTGCCTCGTACTTACGGAGTTCTGCAACGGGCAGAGGCGAAAGCGCCTCTGTCCTTTCTGCATCCGGCAGTCTGTCACGGCGGCTTTTCTGCTTGGACAGCACTTCCGCCAGAGCATCCGCGTCCTTCGGGAGCGTCTGGTGGGTTTTGACGCCTCCATGCTCACCGACCAGAGCCATTGCTGCATCGAAGCTGCTGCGGCAGGGGGCGTCCAGCACAAAGCCGTCTGCGAAGGTCAGCCGGTCATGATCCGGCGCAACCGAGTTCTGCGCCACATTTGCCGCCTGTTCCCGGTAGTTGATCTCAAAGACATCCCCGAACACCTTGCCGCGCTTGACGGCTTTTGGGACGATGACGCGGGCAATGCACTCGTCGTAGGTCTGTTCCGCATAGAAACGGAAGGTATTGTGATCTCGCGTTCCCTGAATAAAGACCTGATTTTCGTTGAGGCAGTGCGTTCCATGCGGACGGCAGAACCACATCAGCGTCTTGTCTTCGGGATTCTGACTTTCGGCAGCGCGGCGGATGATGCGCTTGTCGATGTCGAAGTCTTCCTTGTAGCTGTCTACATGACTGTCCACGAGCTTCTGCAGCTCCGCAACGATGTCAACGTCTGTGTATTTCTTCATGCGTCTCCTTTCTCACAACTCCATGTCGTGCGTTTTGGATTTGACCGGAGACTTCTTCTCCGGCTGCTGTTTTGCGGCAGTCCTGAGCTGATCGCGGATGGAGGGCTTTTCCTGCTTCTGCTCCTGCCTGACGTATTCCAGCGTCGGCATCAGCTCACGGTAGCAGCCCTGTGTTTTTCGCGCCGCATGACGGCGATGGATTTTGAACAGCGGCTCACCGTTCTGCGTGACCGTGTTGCCCTCGATCCTGATGCCGTTCCGTGCCAGCAGATTGAAGGAATGGTTAGAGGCGCGATAGGACGCCCGCATACCGTCGTTGTTATAGGCAATCTGCCCCTTGAGCGTGTCCATGACGGCGGCTTTGATCTCCTTCTCTTCGGCAGTCAGGCGGTGCGCTTTCGGTGCTTTTGCCGCTTCCTCCGGCAAGGGCGCAAAGGGAGGCTTGACCTCCACGGTTTTTACCTCAATAGAGGTAATCTCATCATTCTCCCATGCAACAACCTCCGGGTCTCTTTCCTCTGTTTTTTCAGGCATGACTTCCTTCTGGGGTTCTGTCTGCTGACGGAACGCATCCACGAAAAGTGCCGTCAGTCCGGGATTGGGTTTATCCACAAGGAAGCGGGAGGCATTCTCCGGGCAGACATCAACGGTCTTCGCCCATTCCTTGAGGGGCTGCGGAATACGCCCATCAAAGTCTTTCTGCTGAATGGTGTTTGCAAGGACATATCGGACACGCTCCGGAGAGAACTGCTCAAGGACGCTTTTCACGGCAGCATCCGCATCCAGCCGGTTGTCTCCGTAGTTAGAACTGATTGCCGCCTCAATCGCACGGCGGCATTCCACGTTTGCAGCGAGAGAAGCACGATATGACTCCAGCTCACCGGCTTCATAAGCATAATTCGCCGTCTCGCGGTAAATGGGGACTTCCGGCTTTTCTTCCAGAATGGCTTCCTTTGCAGGAGCCTCGGCTTCCTTCTCTGCGGACTGCGCTTTTTCTGCCAGCAGCACCTTGAGCTTGCCGTCAATGCCCTCAATCATCTCAGCCGCCGTCTTGCGGATGGTGTCCAGAGAGCTTTTCAGTTCCTTGGTTTCCTTGCCGGATGACCAACCGGCGATATAGCCGAAGGAATAGTCTGAGGTTTCGATGCCGTAACGCTGGCAGACGGTGTAGGCAACGCTTTCCGCTTCAACCTCCTTGGTGTGCCGATCCTTCTTATCTTCTGGCGCGGCTTTCTCATCCGGCTTGACGGCGTGGAGCTTTGCGTGGGCGATCTCGTGAATGGCGGTCTTGACCGTCTGGATTTCGCTCATGCCCTCCTGAATGGCAATGCGGCTTTCAACCGGAGAGAAGAATCCCTTTGCACCGCCCGGAATGTCCTCAAAGGAAATAGGGACGGGAGATTCCTGCTTGAGCGCATCGAAGAACGCCTCGTAGTTTTCGACGGTGCCTTTCAGCTCATCGACGATGATGTCCGGAAGCTCCTTGCCGTCCGTCTGGGAAACATCAAAGACACTCACCACCTTGAAGGCAGGACGCAGAACCTCAACTGTTTCTGTGACCGCCTTCCCATCTGCGCCGATCACCGGCTTCTGCGTCGCGGGGTCAATCTTCTCACGCTCTTCCTGCGCCTTGTACGGCGCGGGTGCAAGAATCTTGATGCCCTTTTCGCCTTTCATGACCTGACGGTCAAAGTTGCGCTGCCACGAGGTATAACCAGCAACATAGGTTGCCTCTGGCTTCTGCATCGCAATGAGCAGCGTGTTGTTGAAGGAATAGTTGTAGAACTTGGACATCGTGCGGAGATATTCCTTGAACCGCTCGGATTCAAAAAGCTCCTTGATGCCCTGTTCCAGCTTGTCCGTGATTTCGCGGACTTGCTGTGCATTTTTGTTTTCAGCCATCTCAAACCTCCATTTCTTATTTGCTTTTGGGCGAAGAAAACCCCGTCTGGGATTTGCTCAGTAAACGAGCCTTTACCTCAGACGGGGTTTCTCTGCGCGTCATCCGACGATGGAAGATGTTATCCTCGTTCTCCCATTCAATCAGCCGGTCAAACATATCCGGGTGCTTTGTGACCATGTGCAACAGCTCCGAGTCACTGGCGTTGGGACAGAACCAGCAGCCGTTTCTTCGGCAGTGAGCGTAGATTGGGGAAAGCAGGCCGTGTTCCTGACAGAGCTTGTAGGCGTCCGCCTCGGTCATACCGTATTTGGCAAGCAGACTGACCTTCGTTATTCCATCCAGACGAGCAAGGCGTTTTGGCTCATCCTCCGCAATGCCGACATAGCTCACAGTGTCCGGCGAGAGCGTGGCGTTGTACTTGCGGACGGGCGGGATTTTGCAGTCCCGATTGACTGCGCACATACCAGCCCATGCGAAGCCGCGAACCTCGCCCTTATGCGGTCCGCGGGTGATGACGTGATGGAATACGTCATCGTAGGTCTTGCCTGCATGGAGAATGGTGAACTTGATGCCCAGCTCCTTTTCACAGAAGGGCTTGAGCCGGTCATAGATGAAGTCCCGGTGTTCCGGGACTTCACCGCTTGTATCTTTGTCGAACATGACCTCACTGAACACGGCTTCATCCAGCGGTTCATTGTGCTGTGCAGCCAGCAGGAGCGTCGCTACGCTGTCTTTGCCTCCGCTGCATGAAGCAACATACTTTGGGCGGGTCATCGATCAAACTCCATCTTGAAGCTGACGTATTTGCCGCCGCTGTCATCCAGCCGGATCACCGCATCATAGAGCTGAGGCTTCTTCGGCGTGTAAAGCCCGGTCACTCGGCACCAGCCCTTGTCCAGCATCTCCTTTGCAATCTTCTTGGTCAGCTTCTTTTTCTTGCTGGAAAAGAACTTATTGTCTTCCCACAGGCAGAAGGAGCATTCCTTGTTCGAGCAGTAGAAATTGCCCTTGCCGACATAGACCGGAGAGCCGCAGCGGGGACACTTGCCGATTTCCTCCTTGCCAGTGCCGAAACGCTGGGCTTCGGCATCGGAGAGAAACGGATAGGCTTTCACGAGATCACCGGTCATCCGGACAATGCCGCTGAGGAAAGCGTCTGCATCCGCATTGCCGCGCTCAATCTCCATAAGCGTGTTTTCCCATTCCGCCGTCATTGCGGGAGACGTGATCTGTTCCGGCAGGACGCAGACAAGGTTGCAGCCGTCCTTCGTGGGAATGAGAGACTTACCCTTGCGCTCTGCAAAGCCGGACTTCACCAGCTTTTCAATGATACCGGCGCGGGTCGCGGGTGTTCCAAGACCTTTCTTCTCGGTGTCATCGTCAAACTGATCGTTTCCGGCAGTCTCCATTGCAGACAGGAGCGTGTCTTCCGTGTACTGCTTCGGAGGCGTTGTGAAGTGTTCGGTGACGCTGGCGGACACATTATCCAGAACATCGCTCTCATGGACTTCGGGCAGGGACTTCATGGGATCGTCCTTTTCCTTCGTCTTGACGGAAGCCTTGAACAGCTCTTCAATGGCTTTCCATCCGTTTTGAGCGACGGTCTTGCCCTTGGCTTTGAACGCATAGCCCTCGCAGGAGAGCGAGATCTGCGTCTCTGCGTAGGTGTGCTTCTCGCCGGTCGCACACAGAAGGCGCATCCCAACAAGATTGAGGATTTTCTGCTCCGACTGAGGGAGAGCCGAAACATCCTGCTTTTCAAGCTGGACGGTCGGGAGAATAGCGTGGTGATCTGTGACCTTGCTGTTGTCGGTTACGCGGGCAATGTCCGGAGTAACCGAAACGCCGGAGAAAAGCGGAAGCTTGCGGCAGACAATAGAAATGACCTGACGGGCGGTGTCCTCCATATCATCCGTAATAAACTGGCTGTCCGTGCGCGGATAGGTCAGGAGCTTCTTTTCGTAGAGTGTTTGTACGAGATCGAGCGTCTGCTGGGCGGTGAAGCCGTAGTAGCGGTTAGCCTCGCGCTGCAAGGTAGTCAGATCATAGAGCTTCGGAGGATTGACGGTTTTCGTCTCCCGCTTGAGAGAAGAAACGACGGCTTGCTTTTTCTCGCAAGCCGCCGCAATTCTTTTTGCTTCCTCTTCGGTTTTGACCTTTTCCAGATCGGCGGTCAGATCGCCCTTGCCGACGTGGACGTTGAAATACTTCTCCTTCTGGAAGGTTGAGATTTTCCCGTCACGCTCCACCAGCATTGCAAGGGTCGGCGTCTGGACGCGCCCGACCACCAGCTTCTTATGATAGAGCGTGGTGAAAAGGCGGGTGCCGTTGATGCCGACAATCCAGTCTGCCTTCGAGCGGCTGAGTGCCGCTTCATAGAGACGGTCATATTCCTTGCCGTCCCGGAGATGGTTGAAGCCTTCGCGGATGGCGGAGTCCTCCAACGAGCTGATCCACAGACGCTTGAAGGGCTTGGTGCATCCGGCTTTGTTGTAGACCAGCCGGAAGATCAACTCACCCTCGCGTCCTGCATCGGTTGCGCAGACCAGCTCGGTGACGCGCTTGTCCTTCATAAGAGCGGACAGCACCTTGAACTGCTGTGCTTTGTCCTTTGTGACCTCGAACATCCAGTTTTCCGGAACAATGGGCAGATCGTCATACCGCCACTTGGCATACCGCTCATCGTAGGAGCTGGCGTCTGCCAGCTCCACCAAATGACCGAAGCACCACGAAACGATGTAGTTGCCGCCTTCCATGTAGCCGTCCTTGCGGGACGTCGCGCCCAACACCTTTGCGATGGACTGGGCGACGCTGGGTTTTTCAGCAATGACTAAGATCAATCTTCATCACCTTCCGTTTCGGCATCCTCCGCAATCTGCGGCTCATCATCCTCGTTGATGTACGGCTCTTCCTCGTAGCCTTCATCATCAAAGAAGTCCATATCCTCATCCTTGGGCTTTCTGCCCTTGACGAACTTGATGTAGTAATAAGCTGCACCCGCAGCACCGGCAAGGGCAAAGATGACGAGGATCATGCCGACGTTGGACTTCTTTTCGGGTTTAGGGGCGGGAGCATCGGTTTCTGCATCCTTATCCGGCTCAGGTGTAGCGGGGGCTGTGCCGGTGCATTCGCTCATGTTGGTCTTGCAGACCGGGCAGTCGGTGTTGACCTGACCGGCAGCGCATTTTTCCTTGCAGTTACAGGTAGTCAGAGCCGCCGCAGTATCATCATCCAGCAGCGCAAGCAGGTCGCTCTCATCGACCATGTTGAGGAAGTACGTCTGATACTGTTCCTCATCCTCGTTGATGGGCGCATCGTAGTCGATGACAATGAAGAAGGTGTTGCCGCTTTTCGTCTGGACAGTGATGAACTGCTTGTTGGTTGCCCTGTCATAGAGCAAGTCGCGGGTGTAGGCGTTGCCCTCATCGTCAATCGGCTCACCCTTCGGCTTTTCCGGCGTGGGAGTGACTGCGGGCTGCTGTTCGGGCTGAGTTGCCTCCGTAACGGGAAGGTTCTGCTCGGTATCATCGGCGTAGGCAAACGCCGTGACAGAGAAGCAGGACAGAACCATGACGCAGACCGCAAGGACGGTCAGAAAACGAAACTTCTTACGCATTGTCGATTACCTCCGTATTTTCAGCGGGCTTGGTGCCGCCCTTCATGGAAGACAGGAACGCCATGATCTGATCCTTGTCCATCACCATAGAGCGCACGGTGTTGATGATTTCAAGGTTTTCCAGCTCCGTCTTCTTGTCGTACAGCTCCTTGAGCTGTCCTTCGATTTCGGACTTCTTCTTTTCAGCCTTCTCAATGTCGGAGAGGACTTTCTGATACTTGGGATTCATGCAAAACTCCTTTCTTTTAATAGGCGGGTCTTCCGAAGGCGTAGAAATGCTGCTGCCAGTAGGAAGAGTTGATGGATGTGTACTGAATGGGATCGCCGCAGTGGATCATGACCCCATCACCAACGTAGATGCCGACGTGAGACACGCCGGGGGTGTCATACGTCCCGACAAAGAAGATGAGATCACCGGGCTGTGCATTCGCCTTTGAAACCGGCGTACAGACGTTGTAAAGCCCCTGTGCGCCCAGCCGTCCGGTGTTCACAAGTCCGCTGTTCGTGAGAACATAGCTGACGAAGCCGGAGCAGTCAAAGGACGTGTCGGGATTGGAGCCGCCCCACACATACGGATAGCCGAGATACTTTTCCGCCTCGGTAATCAGCGCTGCAAACTTCTCATCGTTCAGGTATTCCGGGTTGACATCGTAGTCGGCGGGAGGATTGGTGATGTACTTGTCCACATAGGGAGAGTCACCGAATAGATCCTCACGGTTGCCCAGCACAGACATATACGTCGCATACATGGAGAGCTGTTCCTGCCCCATGATGTAGACCGGGACATGGGAGAGGTTGAAGTTTTCGAGCTTCACGTTGCAGATGTAGTAGTCATACGGGACACGATAGGTTTCCGTGTGCGTATTGCCGTCTGCATCCGTCCATGTGTCGGTCTCCGTGCGGTATCTGGTTTCGACGATAACCTCTTCGGTGAGAATGTACTGCTTTTCAAACAGCATTTGGAGCGTACCCTGCACCTCATCCAGCGTGAACTCGCCCTCATGGAGAGCCGAGAGAATGGAGATCAGCACATACGGGTCATGCTCAATATCGTCCAGATCGAAGTGGTATTCATCGTAGTTGTGGGTGCTTTCGTAGGTGTCGAGATAGCGTTGCAGCTCCTGCTCCATTTGGCAATACTGCGCTTCTGCGCCCAGCATCGCATCATCCTCGCTGAGATAGGAGGAAGCGATAACCGACGAACCGGTAGAAGTAAGCATCGAACACGAGCTGATTCCGGCACCGAGCAAAACGAGAAGGGCAATTCCGACGCCGATCCAGATGAAGACCTTCTTGTTTTTCTCAAAAAACTCCTTGATCTTGTCGGACACCTTTTCACCGAGCTTCTTGCCGGTATTCTTTGTGGCAGTCCCGGCAGTCTGAGAACCGGCATTTCGAGCGGCGGCATATTCCTTCTTGATGTTCTGCTTCTGGTAGTGCTTGTTCAAGTTCTGCTTCTTCATCTCAGGATGCTCCTGCTGATTTCTCTCATATTGGAGCTTCGCATCGGCAGCATCCGCCTTGTGTTCCAGCTTGGAGACCTTCTCATAAGGCTTGTTGACGCTGCTTTCCCGATGATGACGGAAATGCCTCGCAGCGGTCTCAGCGGCAATCTCTGTTTTATGCGCCGCCTCAACCGCCGAGTTTTCCTGCTCGACCTCATGGATTTTGCCGTGAATGCCGGAAGCGAGGGTGTCACCGACCTTGCGGACGGTTTTATCTGCTTCAAATTGCAGCTTGCCTTTGCCCTTGGGCTTTTTCAGCTCATCCTCAAAATGAAGGCGGGTTTTGCCCTTGCCGGTCTCTTCATCGAAGACACGCTCTTTCTTGAGAACCTTGTGCGTGGGCAGCTTCTCACGGGCGGCATCCAGACGCTCATGCGCCTTCTCGGACTTCCTTTCGAGCTTCTGCATCCGCTTCGTGGGCGGGGCGGCATCGTCCGAGACCGGCTTTGCAGAGGCGGTTTCCGCCGCTTGAGTGAGAATAGCATCCGCATCCACTGCTTCAACCGCAGAGGTCTTGCGCAGCTTGTGTGTGACAACCGTTTCGGCAATCACCGTGCCGGTATGAGAAGAAACGCCGTGCTGCTCTAAAGTTGGAGGCTTGAACGGCGTTTCCGAGGGCAGCGGTTCAGGTACAATCTGGGGTGGATTTTCTGCCCTTTTCTCTTCTGTGACGGACGTTTCCGAGGGCGGCTGCGTGTCGTTATTCTCGGCGTGTTCCGCCTGAAACTGACGCTGCTGACGGCGCATCTGCACCTTTTTCTGTTCCTCCGCAGAAAGAGCTTCGGAAGGTTCTGCTGTCTCAGCGGGCTTCACCAGCTCCGCATCTTCCAGCCGCTTTGACACACGCTGCTCGGTGCCAGCCGTCAGGTTTTCCTCAACCGCGCCCTCCCGCTTCATCCGCAGAACAACCTTGTCGCGGGCTTTGAGTTCCGGTTCCTTGGACATCAGATTTCACCTCCGATCCGCTTGTAGGCAAGCTCGGTGTATTCAGGGTTCAGCTCTACGCCTACAAAATGCCGCCCCATCTGTGAGGCAACCATGCCGGTTGTGCCGCTTCCCATGAACGGGTCAAGCACAATACCGCCTTCTGGACAACCGGCGAGAAGACAGGTTTCAACCAGCTTTGGAGGGTAGGCGGCATAGTGACCGCCCTTGAAGGGAACGGTGTTGATCTTCCAGACATCGCGTTTGTTGCGGAGTGGATTGATGTCTGCGTCCTTGATCTCGCCATGCTCACGGGGGCGGTTGATGGACTGCGGCTGAGGCTGACCGGGAACGGGTTTGCCGTATTTGTTGCCGCCCTTCATGCCGCGCTTGAGACGTTCTGCCGTCGCGGGAGCAATCGGTTCGGAGATTGCCTTGTAGTCAAAGAAATACTTCTTGGACTTTGAGAACAGGAAAATATGCTCATAGCAGCGGGATAGGCGGTCTTTCACGCTCTCCGGCATGGGGTTATCCTTCATCCAGATGATGTCGTTGCGCAGATACCAGCCGGTATCGCGGAGGGCAAAAGCCAGCATCCACGGAATGCCGATCATGTCTTTCTGCTTGCAGCCCTCAACCTTGTTGTTGAGAGCCACAGCCTGACCGTTTCTGCCGTTGGGGTTCTTCGGATCAACGAAATCACCCTGATTGCCTTTTCCGGCGTAGGTGTCCGAGATGTTCAGCCAGAGCGTTCCATCCGGACGCAAAACGCGCCTGACTTCGGTAAACACTTCCGTCAGGCGCGAGATATATTCCTTCGGCGTTGTCTCTCTGCCGATCTGAGCCTCCATGCCGTAATCGCGGAGCGCGTAATACGGAGGGGACGTCACACAGCAATGAACGCTGTCATCGGGCAGAGTTTTCAGGATTTTAAGGCAATCGCCGGTATGAATGATGTCAAGCTCTATAAAAACCAGCTCCTTTCTTCGGATTTGAGCGCATATCAGTCGGAGTAATACTCGTCCGGCTCGTAGTCCTCATCTTCCATGAAGTCCTTGTCGAGATCGTCAATCTCGTCCGCCCAACGGTCGAAGATTTCCTCGGCTTCCTTCGCCGCCTCACGATAGAGGCTCAGGCGGTTCTTCTCAAAGGCAGCGAAGGCGGGGATGAACTTGCCGAACTCACGGATTGCCTTCACATCCTGCGTGCGCATATCTGCGACGCACTGAATGATTTCGGACATGGTGAGCAGATCGTCGATCATCAGCTCATACTTGTCCTTGGGGATCGTAACGGTTTCATCATCCGCCGCGTCTGCGAAAGGGGTACTCTCGTCGCTGTTGCAGCACTTGGGAACATCAATCTTGAAGTAGAAACCGATCATATCCACAGCTACCTTGGTCATAATCTGACGCGCCTCCTTGACCTTTTCGTCGATGTCCTCCCTCACATGGAGGTAGGCGCGATGATGCTTCTTGAGATCGCTTTCCAGTCGGATCAGATCGGTCAGCTCCCACAGAGCCTTAAACAGCGCGGAGGTGTTCTCTCCGTATTCGATAGCGTCCGCATAGGGAATGGTAATCATCTTGTTGTTCATATTCAAAAATCCTCCTTAGTTCTGTACGGTTTCTTCCAAACGGGTGGTCATGATGCGGTAGAGCTGGGTGTCCTTCGGGAAATCGTCCTTGAAGGGAACGATGGTCGAGCCGTAGAAGATCAGCCCCTCACCGGCATTGGAATTGGTGATGTAGTTCTGCTGGCTGGGCGAGATGTTCAGCGCCTTCGAGAGAATCTGCCGGTCGCCGGACGCCTGATTCAGAAGGTAGACAAAATCCGAGTTTTCAAAGATGTTCTCCACCTCGCGGGACGCAAGCAGATCCTTGACGTTCTGGGTGATGCCGGTCGGGATGCCGCCCCACTTTCTGAAACGCTTCCAGATTTCCACGCTGTATGCGGCGGTCTGTTCCTCCTTCAAGAGCAGATGGAACTCGTCCATGTAGTAGCGCGTTGCCTTATGCTGGGCGCGGTTGATGGTGACTCTGTTCCACACCTGATCCTGCACGATCAGCATACCGAGCTTCTTGAGCTGCTTGCCGAGTTCGCGGATGTCATAGCAGACGAAGCGGTTGTTGACATCCACATTCGTTCTGTGATTGAAGACGTTCAGCGAGCCGTGAACATAGATTTCAAGGGCGGTTGCGATGCGCTGTGCCTCCGGCTCCTTCTGATTTCTCAGAATGTTGTAGAGGTCTTCGAGGATCGGCATTTTCTCCGGCTGGGGGTCTGCAAGAAACTCCTGATAGACCATGCGGACACTGCGGTCAATGATGGTCTTCTCAACCGGCTGCAAGCCGTCCTTGCCGCCGACAATCAGCTCACACATGGAGAGGATGAAGTCGGATTTCAGCGTCAGCGGGTTTTCCTCTTCGGAGTAGTTCGTGTTGATGTCCAGCGGATTGATGTAATCCGTGCTGACCGGCGAGATACGGATGACCTGACCGCCGAGCTTCTGCACGAGGGGGAAATACTCGGCTTCGGGGTCGCAGACGATGATGTCATCCTCCGTGATGAGGAAAGCATTGGTCATTTCTCGCTTGGCGGAGAAGGACTTACCGGAACCGGGCGTACCCAAGATCAGTCCGTTGGGGTTTTTGAGCCGCTTGCGGTCAACCATGATCATGTTGTTGGACAGCGCGTTCAGCCCGTAGTAGAGAGCTTCGCCGCCCTGAAAAAGCTCCTGCGTGGTGAACGGCACGAAAACCGCCGTGCTGGAAGTGGTCAGTCCGCGTTCGATCTCCACCTGATTGACGCCGATAGGCAGAGAGGACATCAGCCCCTCTTCCTGCTGGAAGTCAAGACGCTTGAGCGCACAGTTATACTTTTGGGCAATGGCAGCGGTCTGGAATACCGCGTTTTCGAGCTTCTGGCGATTGGTTGCCGTGTTCATGATGAGGATAGTCACAAGGAACAGTCTCTCATTGCGGGTCTGGAGATCCTGCAACAGACGCTTTGCCTCACCGCCGAAGGTGGCGAGATCGGACGGGATGATGTCCATATCGTAGCCGGAGCGGACTGCTTTTTTCTGTTCCTCGATCTTCATTTTGTCGAGGTCGGTGATCTTCATCTTGATGCTCTTGATTGCCTTTGCCTGGTCAATCGTCCGGATATGAAAATTGACCGTGATGTTGCTGTCCATCTCAAGGAAGTCGGCAAGCATACGGTCATTGAGTTCCGGCGCGAGGATTTGCAGGAAGCTCACCGCGCCGATGGTTCTGCCCATCTTGAAGCACTTGCCTTCACGGAAGTCAAAGGAAGTGGGCGCGATGAAGTCCTTCGTGCTGAGTCCTGTCCGAGCAACCATGTCAAAGGAAAAACGGAACGGCTCATTGGTGTCCATGTTGAACACATCATGAAGCACTTTCAGTCGTTCGTAGCCGGACAGCGGTTCCGTCCTCACACCGAGGGTTTTGAAGTTGTTGAGAATATCTGTTTCAATGCGTTCGAGCTTCGGCTTTGCCGTGCGGAGGGAGTCCGCCTCAATGCCGAAGGTGATGTACTTCCTCTTGACCAATCCGTTGTTGCCCTTGGTGAGCTGGCTTTGCAGCATACCGGAATACTCGGAGCGGATGTCGTTGAAGGCGTCCTCCTGTGCCGGAATGTTGATGCGTTTGCGGAACTCATTGAGGCTTGCCTTCTGATTGATGAAGGAGAGCTGGACGAAAATCGAGCTGTCGAAGTAGTTCAGAAAGTCGCACCAGTTCTCAAAGATGGCAGTTTTGTCCTCGTTCTGCGCAAGCTGGTAGTTGATGTCCTCAAAGGCGATGGACTTCGTGTAGAGGCGGCTGTTTACCTTGCAGATACCGTCGCGGCACATCTCCACATAGGGAATGGTCTGCTGGGCGGACTTGCGGACTTTCTTTGCCTTCCTGTCCTTTTTCTTCTGCATGACGATCCGCTTCTTCTCCTGAGCGGAAAGGGCATCGCCGTAAACGACGCCGTTTTTGACCGTCATCTTAGGCTTTGCCTTTGCTGTGCTGTTGTTCAAGCTGCAATTCCTCCTGTTCTTTGATTTTCTGCTGAATTTCAGCGTAGAGATTGTTTGTACGATAGGGACGCACCTTGTCCCGGATAAACATGGACTGTACGATGTGGTACAGATACTTTTCGGCGGGCTGTCCGTCCTTCTCGTAAAGCGCGAAGAAGATGAACGGGAGCATGATCACCACCATCAGCATTGCCGCCGTAGACAAGTCGAGATGCGCCTTCGCCAGAAAGAAGATCGGGACGCCGACCGCCGCAGCGATGGAAAAACAAATGAGCTGCCGCTTGGTCAGGTTGAACATGACCTTCGTTTTGACGCGGTTAAGATCCTTCGGGACCGGAACAAATGCCATTGACTGTTTCCTCCTTTCCAAGAGTAATGCTGCATTCGACCTCGTTGCCCCAAACGTCCCAGCCTTCGGGAGACTGACGGGCAAAAAGCTCTACACGGGGAAGGTCTCCCATGAGCCGAACAATGCGTTTCCGCGCCTCATCCGGCTTTTTGGAATGCTCTTCGATGTGGCTGAGGATGACCTGACGCACACCGGCGTCAACACGCTTCGGGTGTCCCTTCGTAGCAAGGATGCAGATTTCGGCGTTTGCCCTTGTCCAGTAGCCCATGCCGGTGAAGAGATCGTCGTTCCTGCGGTTTTGCTTCACCCATACAAAAGCCACGGTCTTATAGGAAAAGCCCCATGCCGTCAGCACTTCGAGTGCTTCACAGAGGCACGGAAACGTGATCCAAAGGAACAGGGCGCAGTCCTTCGCGGCAAGCTCACCGACCGGAAGCGCCTTGATGTCCTCAATGCACATTGTCGGGTAGTGGCTTTCTGCCGACCGTCCCTGTCCCTTCTTGGAGTAAGTCCGATACGCCCAAGGGGGATCGGCGTAGATGATGCTGTACTTCTTCATGCTGCCGACCTCCTTAGTGCGCATGGAAAATGGATTTTGCGAGGCTTCCGGTCTTGAACAGCGAGAAACACAGAATGACCGTGTACGCCGCCACAGAGAACAGAGCCGAGTGAATGTTGTCTGCAATAATCATGCCGTTGATCAGCACCGCATAGATGCCGACGCAGACCATGATGAGAAATCCCTGAAATGCCAGAGCAAACAGACCCTTTAGATAGTTCGTGCCGATGCTGCCCCATTCGCGGTTGCTCATGGTTGCGATGGGAATAGGCGCGATGCTCACGGTGCAGTAAATCTCAATCATGCGCCCGTAGAGGATAACCGTAATGAGGATCGCCATGATTTTGAGGCACAGACTGATCAGAAGCGTTTCTATCGACAGTCCGAGCAGTTCTCCGACGCCCATGTTCTCCATGCCGGTACGCATCTGCGCAATCGTCGCGTCAATGTCAATGCTCGTGTTGCCGTGGATTACTCCTGCTGCACCGGAAACTACGTTCTGCCCGATGTCGAATACTGCCATCACGATGTCAAACGTGTGTGTTACGAGATAGATCGCCACAGCCGCCTTGAAAAACCACTTGAAGAACATCCATGTGTCCATGTCGTGAAGGTTGTTTTTCTCGGTGATCATAGAAATCAGCTCGTAGCACAAAACAAAGGTGATGATGATACCAGCGATGGGGACTATCACGTTTTCGGATAGTCCCCGGATCATCTGGTACACGCCACCGTTCCAGCCGGACGGTGTTTGCCCAACTTCGGCGGCAATCGTTCCTACCTTCTCGTTGACATCGGTGAACATATTGGTCAGGTTGCTCTCGATCCATCCGATCAGCATATCCTTGAGAGCTTGTTCGATCTTTTCTAAAATGCTGCCCAATATTTCACCACCCTTCGGTTAAGCTGGGCTTGCCGTGGATTAGCCGAACAAACCGGAGAGCAGGGGGATGAGGGTCGTGCCGATCAGCACCACACCGCCGCCAGCCATGAGCTGCTTGATGCCCTGAGACTTAGCGCCGGGGTTGTCGTTGCCGTAGCCTTCCATGAGGTTGACAACACCCCACACCGCAAGACCTGCGCCGAGGGCGATAACAAGCGTCTGGAGAACCGTAACTGCCTGATTGATAAATGCCATACTTGAATTTCCTCCTTAAATCGTTGGTGAATTGTGAAGGGCGAGTGCCTTTTCCAGCACCCGCCCCGATGGTTACTTCTGCGCGGCTGCCGGATTAACCGAACAGACCGGAGAGCAGAGGGATGAGGGTCGTGCCGATCAGCACCACACCACCGCCAGCCATGAGCTGCTTGATGCCCTGAGACTTAGCGCCGGGGTTGTCGTTGCCGTAGCCTTCCATGAGGTTGACAACACCCCACACTGCGAGACCTGCGCCGAGGGCGATAACGAGCGTCTGAAGAACCGTGACAGCCTGATTGATAAAAGCCATAGATTTTCCTCCTTGAATCGATGAAAGTTGAGTGTGTATTTTTGAAAATGGGCATAAAAAAAGAAGCCCCGTCGCTGTTCTGCTTTGGGATGAGCCATCAGGCTTTACCCACTGCGCAGTGCAGCGACGGGGCTTTAATCTGCTTCGACCTCGCCCATATCATAGAGGTCGAATGTGTCATCGGGCTTGACTACCAGCTTGTGCTGCCGGTATTTTTCGATGTCAAAGGCATTCCGCTTGTTATAGTCGGAGAGCTGCCGGTACTTTGGATGCTTCGTAATGTCGTATTTGTTACTGAGAAAAGGTCTCACGCCTCGCAGCTGCAAAATGCACTTTGCTCCGTCCATGACGGCGATCTCATCCTGAGACATCAGTTCCTTGCCGGTCTTCTGATAGTTCAAGCCATAGGAGTTGTTGTTGGAACGGGTTTCTGAGGTGTTGTAAAGGTCGATTGTTTCCTTACCCAGCACCTCGCTGATTTCCTTGAGGGTCGATTTTTCTTTTCCGCCGAGGAAAAGGGTGCAGTCACAGTTGCCCGTGATGGTGTCCGCCGCATCCTTGTAGATGGTCTTGAGCTGAGACTGGGACTGCAAGATGATTGACGCCGAGATTTCCCGGCTTCGGATGGTTGCGATGAGCTTATCAAACTTCGGGATTTGACCGATGTTTGCAAACTCGTCCAGCAGACAGCGTACATGAACGGGAAGCCGTCCGTTGTAAACGTCATCTGCCTTGTCGCAGAGAAGGTTGAAGAGCTGGGAATACATGATTGCCACGACGAAATTGAAGGTGTCATCGGTATCGGAAATGATGACAAACAGTGCCGTCTTCCGGTCTCCGATGGTGTCCAGCTCCATCTCATCGTAGCTCATCAGCTCCCGCAGCTCTGCGATGTCGAAGGGCGCAAGCCTTGCACCGCAGGAAATTAAAATCGACTTTGCAGTCTTGCCAGAGACGAAAAGTCAAGGACTTTTTCATCAAAT
>NZ_QUIX01000017.1:0-67742 GCF_003480365.1 Butyricicoccus sp. AM32-19
ACAACGCCAATTTTCAAAATGCCCATTGGAATTCTCTCCTTTTATATAAGGTGATTCTATTATAAACCACTTGCGGGTGTGCTTCAAGGGTGCAGCGTATTTTTCAGCGCACCGCCCAATTTTGGGGCTTCTGTTTGGTGAAAAATAGCAAAGCGGAGCGCAAAAAAATCGTGCAAAATATCCGTGCATTGTGCTAAAATAGAAAATGCACAGGAAAATGCAACACATTGCACGTTGGTGTCTAAAATGCGGTGAAACGCTTGTGCGCTTTACTGCACTATGATAAAATATGAACGTATTGTGGCAAAAATGTGTCTTTTAGGGATAAAAGAGGATACATGGATGCCTGAAAAGGAGAATATCTTATGAAGGTAACTGCACAGTGGATCGCAGAGCAGTGCGGCGTATCGCGTGGAACAGTGGACCGAGTTGTAAACGGCCGACCGAATGTAGCGCCGGAGGTGCGGGAGCGCGTGCAGAAAATAATCAGCGAATACGGCTACAAAACGCCGTCGCAGCGGCAGGCCGCCCGTGCGGGACACGGCGCGTTCCGCATCGGCGTGATTCTGCCGAGCTGGGATGCGTTTTTCATCCGCCGGATGCGCGAGGGCATTCGCGTGGCTGTACACAACCGCGGATTAAATGATATAAATGTGCTGGTGGAGGAGCTGAAAAACCGCTCGCACCGTGCGTATTTCGAGGCCATCGGACGCATGGAGGAGCGCGGCATTGACGGTCTCATTGTCACCGCGCCGGACACGGTAGCGATGAGTGAGGAGATCGACCGGCTGGTCGCAATCGGCATTCCGGTCGTTACCTGCGACTCGGATGTGCGGCAGAGCCGCCGCCTGTATCATATCGGACAGAACATGGTCAAATCCGGTCGGATTGCAGCCGGACTGCTTGCACCGTACGTTGAGGGACAGGATGTGCTCGTCGTTACCGGCAACCGTGAATTCACGGCGCACGGACTGCGTGTGCGCGGCTTCCTTGACCGTCTGCACGAGATTTTTGACGATAATGTAAACGTCAACGTCATCGAGAGCGTCGAGCAGTATGAGCTGACCTACGACGGCGTACTGCAGCAGGTGCGGCAGAACCCGCGTCTGCGCGGTATTTATATGGCAAATGAGTCCGTGCGCGGCTGTATGGACGCGCTCGAGCGCGCAAAGCCCAATCGGCGGATTCATGTTGTCTGTCATGACCTGACGCCGCATGCGCGCCAGTATTTGGAGGACGGACGGCTGGATTTCATCGTCGATCAGGATTTTTCGGCGCAGACGACGCGCGCAATCGAAGTGCTGGCGCATACACTGCGTACCGGAGAGTCGCCGCGGCAGAGCATCGAATACATTCACACTAGCATTATCACACGGGAATTGTTGTGAGAAAGGAGCCTATATGAAAGCAAACTGGAAGCGCACACTGCTGTCTCTGGTGTTGTGCGCCGGATTTGTATGGCCTGCAGGCGCGGTAAGCACCGGGCAACCGGCGGCATCGCAGACCGGGATGAGCACCACGCAGAGCAAACCGGCGGCTTATACCGTCAAGAAAATGGGTTTGCTGGGCGTCAAGCGCACCGTAGAGAGCGACAATAACACGGTGAAAATGCTGAACAAAACGGCAGCTTCGCTGGACAGCAGTTCGTATATGTCGGGTTCGGCGTCCGGTGCGACCGGCGAGAGCGAGATGGAAATCTACGCTGCGCTGATTGAGAATATGAAAAAGGCCATGGATGGACTGGATAAGACCAGTGATCTTTATAAGACCTATGCGGCACAGTTAAAGGTATTAGAGGATTACCAGACCAGCCTGAACCAGAACGCCGTCAGCGGCATGCAGCAGGCAATGGCCATGCTGTCCCAGCTGGATGACGCGGCGTACACGCTGCGCAAGCAGGCGAAGAACGTCTCCGGTCAGCTGGCGCTCGGTGCACAGACCATGCTGATTACCATTAAAAATCTGGGCTACACCAAGGAAAACCTGCAGGTGACGCTCACGCAGCTGGACCGAAATCTGGCTGTGCTGAAAACGCAGAGAAAACTCGGCATGATTGGGCAGCTGCAGCTTGACACGGTGCAGAATCAGCGCGACAAGCTGGCGCAGTCCATCGACACGCTGGAGACCACCCGCGAAAACCTCGGTTCGAGCGTTGCGCTCATGTGCGGTCTGGACGCGAACACCATCGTGATGCCGGCCGACTTTGAAACGCTGTACGAGGGCAATCTGGATAAGATGTCCTATAATAAGGATTTGGAGCTGGCACAGAAGAACAGCTTTCTCATCTGGCAGAAGCAGGACGCTGTGCGCAGCGCATACAATTCGTACGACAAGAACATCAGCGGTACCGCCGAGGCGGTCAAGTCCGCTGAGGACGCACTGGCGGCGGCCAGGGAGTCGGTAGTGGCTGCCTTCGACAGCACCTACAAGACCGTCAAGGACTGCCGGACGACTCTGGCAGCCAAGCGAACCGCGCAGTCGCAGGCGGAGCTTGACCTGAAAACCGCGACCGTGAAGTACAGGAAGGGCATCATTTCCAAGCTGGCGTATCAGCAGGCGCAGGATGCCGTAACGACCGCAAAGCTGAATGTGGAAAGCGCGTATCTGTCGCTGTATACCGCATATAACCAGTACGAATGGGCCAAGGAAGGCGTACTTATCACCACCGCAGCCGCATAAGAGAGGAGTATATATTATAATGAAACGAACCATTGCAGCCGGTCTTTCCGCCGCTCTGCTGTGCGGCATGGTCGTACCGGCGTTTGCTGCCGATACCAAGACCGCGACGAACACCACCGGCACCACCCAGACCCAGCCGACGGCGCCGGTCAAGCTGACGTTTGACAAGCTGGAGGAGACCGTCCGCCGGAACAACGTCACCATCAAGGCGAACAACAACACCGTGCTCAGCGCGGAAAAGACCGATGTAGGCGATCGGTACATCGAAAGCTATTTCCAGCTTTCTGAGCAGATTTCGTCCTACCAGAAGCAGATCAAGGAACTGCAGAAAACGCTGAAGGAACTGGGAACCGACGAGGCGAACGCCGGTCTGCGCAAGACGCTTGAGAGCCAGATTTCCATCCTGCAGCGCAATCTGGCAGCCGCCGAAGCATCGTACAAGAACCTCGACGACGACGAGGACGACGCCGAGGAGGATCAGGAGAAAACGGTTGATCACACCCGCCGTCAGATGCAGAATGCAGCCGATGAGATCTGCCTGAGTGCGGAAAACACGTACATTTCTCTGCGCGGCATGAAGTATACGCTCAACCAGACCAACCGCAGCATTCAGCAGCTTGACCGCAACATTGCGACTGTGCAGAAGCAGGTAAAGCTGGGCATGACCGGTGTAAACACGCTCAAGAGCCTGCAGGCACAGCGAGAGAGCGCCGTTGCCGGCAAGGCTTCGCTGACCACGCAGGTAGAGGCGCTGACCAACACGCTCGCTATCCAGTGCGGCTATACCACCGGTACACAGATCGAAACGAGCGATCTTCCGGTCGTAACCGCCGAGCAGGTCACCTCCATTGATTATAACAAGGATCTTGCCGAGGCGCTCAAGAACAGCTACGCGATCTACTCCAAGGAGTACGCAATGCAGACCGCATCCGATGATTACGAGAACAATAAGACCAACACGCTGTATGCTTATCAGGCAGCCAAGATCGACCGCGATGCACAGAAGGAGAGCACGACCGCTTCTTTCCGCAAGCTGTATACCGACCTGCAGGAGAAGCAGACCGCACTTGCTGCGGCGGATGCCGATCTCGCACAGGCGAAAAAGACGTTTACGGTAAGCCAGGTGCAGTACACGCGCGGCATGATCTCCAAGATGGCGTACACAGATGCGCTTGATACCTTCACCACCGCACAGGAGACCGAGGTTGCAGCGCGTATCGATCTGCTGACCGCCTACAACACCTATCAGTGGGCAAAACGCGGTGTAATTACGGCAACAACTTGATAAGCTGACCGTTTTTGCGAATATAGCAGATATGTATAATGAATTGGAGGACCCCGATGAGCAATAGCAAACGAATCCTTGCGGCGCTGCTGGCCGGTGCGATGGTACTGTGTGCAGGCTGCGGCAAGGAAGAGGAAACCGAGGAGGAAAGCTCAAACAGCACTGCGGTTGAGGTAACCGATGTTACCTCGGGCGCGATGAGCTCGGAGTATACGCTGAACGGCAAGATTGCCGCCGTCAATGAGGTGCAGGTGTTCCCACTGCTGGCAGGTCAGGTGCAGACGCTGAACGTCAGCGAAGGCGACACCGTATCCAAGGGTCAGACCCTGTTTACGGTGGATACCTCGACGGTTACTTCGACGATGAGCTCGCTGCAGCAATCCTACAGCGCTACCAAGACCGCGACCGACCGTGCGATCGAATCCGCGAAGATCGGTGTGGAGCAGGCGGAGCTTGCCGTCAGCAACACCGAGGCGCTGCTCGAAGCGGGTGCGGCTGCCGAGCAGGATCTGACCAAGGCAAAGCAGGCGCTGACGCAGGCGCAGGCCGGTGTCGCGCAGGCTGAGGCGCAGCAGTCCGCGTCTCTGGCGCAGATTCAGGCGTCCATGGATCAGATCAATAAGCAGGCAAGCCTTGGCACGGTAACTGCTCCGTGCTCGGGTACGGTTACGGCTGTAAACGTAGACCGCGGCGGCATGGCATCCTCGGCGCAGCCGAGCGTGGTTATTGCCGAGAACGGTGCGGTTGAGGTGCAGGTTTCTGTTGCTGAGGACGTATTCACCGGCATCAAGGTCGGCGATACCGCAAGCGTCACGGTTTCCGCTGTCTCCAAGGAGCCGATGAACGGTACGGTCAGCACGCTGCCGGCGGCTGCCAATGCACAGACCAATCTGTATGACGTTTCGGTTTCTCTGCCGTCCGGCACCAAGCCACCGATCGGCGCGTTTGCTACCGTCACCTTCTATACCGACCGCCGCGCAAGCACGATTTCTGTGCCGACCGAGTCCATCCTGACCGGCAACAACAACGAGCAGTATGTGTTCACCGTAAATGCGGACGGCACTGCCGCAACCCGCGTTACCGTCACCACCGGACTGGTTACCAAGGATTCGACCGAGATCGTTTCCGGCCTCAAGGCAGGTGACCGGGTTGTTACCAAGGGTCAGTCCTATCTGTCGGACGGTGCAGCCGTGCATGTCGTCACCTCGGACGCCGCAGACGGCGGGGAGGGCTAAGCGCGCATGAAATTCGCACAAACCTTTATCAAACACCATGTAATGACCATCCTGCTGTACATACTGGTCGTTGTGTTTGGTTTTTACAGCTTCCAGAACCTGCCGCTGGCGCTCATGCCGTCCATGGAGGTTCCGGCAGCGGTTGTTTACGCTACTTACCCGGGTGCCGGTCCGGAGGATATCGAGCAGCAGGTAACCAAAAAACTCGAGGGTGCGGTAGCGGGTCTGTCCGGTCTGGATACGCTCCAGTCCACCTCGTCCGAGAATATGGCTATGCTGGTCATCCGGTTTACGAATGATACCGATATGGATCAGGCAATGACCGACCTGCGCGATAAGGTTGCACAGGTAAAGAGCCAGCTGCCGGATGACGCATCCGACCCGACCGTTATGTCGATTGATATTGACTCCATGCCGGTCGTTTCGGTGGCGCTGCGCGGCAACGATCTGGCTTCTCTGCAGTCCATCGCCGAGGACGAGATTCAGCCGGCGCTCGAGCGTCTGGACGGCGTAGCGTCTGTTGATATTTCGGGCGGCTACGAGCAGGAGATCGCAGTCCACACGGACGCCTCCCGCCTGAAGGGCTACAACCTGACCATTTCGTCCATCGGTCAGCAGCTCGGCGCGGACAACATCGCCATTCCGGGCGGCGATCTGGATAACGGTTCGCAGACGCTGGCTGTCCGTACGGACGGTGAGTATTCGTCCATTGATGATGTTAAGAACGCTCTGATCTCGCTTCCGGCAGGCGGCACGGTCCGTCTGAGTCAGATCGCGGATGTTTCCATGCAGCCCAAGGATCAGGACGCCATCTCCAAGGTTGACGGTGAGGAATGTATCATCCTGTCGGTCAACAAGCAGTCCGGCTCCAATACGGCGCAGATTGCCGAGCTGGCCAAGGCCGAGTTTGACTCCCTGCTTAAGAGCAACGATTCCCTGCAGTGGAATATCGTTATGGATCAGTCCGACTATATCAACATGACGGTTGATAACGCTATTCAGAACATCTGGATGGGCGTGCTGTTCGCCGCGATCGTGCTGTTCCTTTTCCTGCGCGACTTCGGCGCGACCATGGCTGTTACCATCGCAATGCCGTGCTGTATCCTGTTTACGTTCCTGATTATGAACGTGCTGGGCATTACGCTGAACATGATGTCGCTCGGCGGTATCACGCTCGGCGTAGGTATGATCGTGGATAACTCCATCGTTGTTCTGGAGAACATATTCACCTATCGAGCGGACGGCTACGACCGTCTGGAGGCCTGCACCAAGGGCACCGGCGAGGTCATCGGTGCAGTTATCGCCTCCACGCTGACCACGGTCGCCGTATTCCTGCCGATCGCACTTTCCGGCGGCATGGCCGGCATGATGTTCAAGGAATTCTGTATCACCATCGTAGCGCTGCTGCTCAGCTCGCTGATCATTTCCATCACGCTCGTGCCGCTGCTGTGCTATTTCCTGCTCGGCGGCACCAAGCAGCAGAGCATCAAGCCGCAGGGATCGGGCGCAACGCCGATCACCGAAAAGCCGCTGTCGCGTGCATACCGCAGTTCGCTGAATTTCCTGATCACCCACCGCTGGGCAGGCATCGCGCTGACCGTTGTCATCTGTATTGTCAGCGTGCTCAGCGTCAGCCAGGCGGGCATGGAGCTCATCCCGGAGATGGATGAGGGTCAGGTGAGTGTTACGGTTTCCATGCCGAACGGTTCGACTATGGAGGACACTGCCGCCATCGAGGACCGCATTGCGGCCATCGCAGTTGATACCATCCCGGAGCTGGAGCAGATCTACTACTCGACCGGTTCTTCGACCTCGATCATGTCCTCGTCCTCGGGCGCAAGCGTTACCATTTCGCTGGTAGATCTCGATCAGCGTGACCGCTCGTCAGCGGATATCGCCAAGCAGCTGCGCCGTGACCTGCAGGATATTGCAGGCTGTGAACTGACGGTTTCGACCAGCAGCACCATGTCGATGTCCACGGATTCGGACATCAGCGTTGAGCTGACCGGCGATGACTACGACCAGCTGGCTGAGACGGCAGACGATCTGGCAAACCAGATCAGCGCCCTGTCGGATGCCATCAATGTTGAGTCCTCGGCAGGTGAGCAGACCCCGCGTGTTGCTGTTAAGATCAACCGCGAGAATGCGTCTCGCTTCGGTCTGAATGCGGCCACCATTGGCGGTCTGGTTCGTGGAGAGCTGACCGGCTCGACCGCAACCACGCTCCGCATGAACGGTGAGGAATACGACGTTACCGTTGCCGGCGACGAGGATGTAGCAACCAGTCTGGACGCACTGCGCTCCATGCAGATTCCGACCATGACCGGCGGCACCGTACCGCTGTCCATGGTGGCGGATGTCTACACCGAGCTCAGCCCGCAGTCCATCGTGCGCAAGAACCAGAAGGAGACCGTTACCATCACCGGTGAAAGCGAATCCGGTGACAGCAATGCCATTAAGGCAGCCGTTGACGACATTGTTGCCAAGTACGAGCTGCCGGACGGCGTAGAGGTCGGCGAAGGCGATACCGCTGCTTCGCAGATCGCGGAGACCACCGGTACGCTGATGCTGGCCCTTGCGGTGGCAATCCTGCTGGTATATTTCATTCTGGCAACGCAGTTCAACTCGTTCTCGCTGCCGATTGCAATCATGCTGATCCTGCCGATCGGTCTGCTCGGCTCGATGATCCTGCTGTGGCCGACCGGAAATCATGTTTCCATGGTCGCACTGCTCGGTGTTATCATTCTGGCCGGTACAGTCGTCAACTCGTCCATCGTGCTGATCGACTATACCCTGCAGCGCCGTCAGCGCGGTGAGGATAAGAATACGGCTATCCTGAACGCATGTCCGCGCCGTGTCCGTCCGGTGCTGATGACCGCTATGACCACTATCCTCGGCCTTGTGCCGATGGTATGCTCGAGCGGCGAAGGCTCCGAGATGATGAAGCCGATGGGTGTTGTTATGATGACCGGTATGGTTATCTCCACCATTGCAACGCTGTTCATCACTCCGGTTTACTATTCGCTGACCGACAGCGTCGCTGCCCGCCTTTCCGGCCTGTTTAAGAAAATCAAGCTGCCGAAGTTTAACTTCCATAAGAAAAATCCGCAGCAGTAAGCAAAAAGGGAACCGATTTCGGTTCCCTTTTTGAATTGAGAATGGATAATGGAGGATGGAGAATGAATGGCGGGCAAAATGGGTACCGCAGTTGTCCAATGTCTGTACAGTCTACCCCGTAGGGGAGCACAGTGTGCTCCCGCACCCATTTAACGATGACTTGGGCGAACACGGTTCGCCCCTGCGGGTATGCGTGTGCAAATGAATTTACAAACGACGTATTGATTCAACCGCCGCGATAATTTTCCATTCTTCATTCTCAATTTTCAATTCCGATATTCCCTTGCATATCGCACAAGTGAAGTCTATAATATTTGTATAAATTGCAGATAGGAGCGAACAATATGGCTTCGGATAAAACAAATGTAATGCGTGTGCTCGAGCAGCACAAGATCGCCTATAAGCCGCACGAATACCCGCACGGCAAGGACGCCGTAGACGGTGTTTCGGTTGCGGAACTGCTCGGTCAGAACCCCGATCAGGTCTTCAAGACGCTGGTTGCACGAGGCAAATCGGGCGGCTTTCATGTATTCGTTATTCCGGTCGCAAAGGAGCTTGACCTGAAAAAAGCAGCCAAGGCGGCAGGCGAAAAGTCGGTCGAGATGGTGCATGTCAAGGAGCTGTTGGGCCTTACCGGCTATGTACGCGGCGGCTGCTCGCCGGTGGGCATGAAGAAGGCGTTCCCGACCGTGTTTGACGAGAGCGTGAACAATGTCCCGACTGTGATGGTCTCTGCGGGCAAGATCGGCTTCCAGATCGAATGTGCACCGGCGGATCTCATCAAGCTGACACGCGCCGCGACCGCGCATATCACGACGGATTAAGTCTGCGGCTTCAGCAGCCCTGCCGCATCCGGAAACAGCGCGAACACGTTCTGCACGCCGCAGCCCGCCAGCTGTGCCAGCTTGGCTGCCAGCGTGGAATCATCGTCGTACAGGACAAAGTGTGCCTGTCCGTCTGCATTCATGTAGGTGAAGTATTTCGCGCACAGCTCGCGCGAAAAGAACGGCTGTGCGCCGGTCTGCGCGAGCAGCGCGGCTCTTGCTGCGGCACTGAGTGAAATGCCGTTCGGCGTGGGTGATGGCAGGGTGAAATCCTGCGAAACCGGCTGCAGAAACGCGGCAATCCGCGCAGCGCTGTAAATGCCCTGCAGGGAGGAAATGTACTCGGTCAGACTGCCGCCCGAAATCGCGGTGGAGACCGTGAGTATCGCGTGCGACAGCGTGCGTCCGCACTCGAGCGGCACATACAGTGGAATATCCGCATCGTACAGTGCTTCGTCGAATGCGGCCAGCAGGCGGCGGTTCAGCGGCGTGTCGTGCTCAAAATCCGCGAATACGCCGGGCGCTTCCGTGCGCCGCGCCTCGAAAACCAGATCGGCAGCAATGCGCTCGGCGCTGCAGAAGTTGATAGCCTGCGGCGGGTCGGTCACGCCGAGCAGGCAGTGCCGCTGCACCGCGGACACCTTGAGCCGCTGCAGCGCCCCGGACTGCGAAATGCCAAGACAAAGCTGCAAAACCGGCATGCCGAGCAAAGCGGCTTTCGTTGTGTCGCGTCCGGTACATACCAGAATAAGGTTTTTTGTGTAGACCATAATCGTCAACTCCTTGATGATAGAAATACGTTGGAACGGCCCGCGGTCCGTTCCTTCTGTCGGCAAAACTGTAGTTTTGCAACAGCTTCTTTTCTGGACTTTTTGAATAAATTCCATTACACTATATGTAGCATTACGCTAAATTAGAATACGGGTATTAACAGGAGTGTATGAATGAGCAAACTGATTCCCGATTATGTATTTGATTCGATTTACGATATTACGCCGGAGGTGCTGACTGCCCACGGCGTACGCGGCGTGCTGGTCGATCTGGACGGCACAATGGCATCCCACAAGGCCGCTCTGCCGCCCGATACGCTGCACACCTTCGTTGACCGGCTGAAAAACGCCGGTATTGCCGTACTGGTGTTCTCCAACAACCATCCCGAGCGGGTAGGAAAGTTCTGCGAGCCGCTTGGTGTGGGCTATATCAGCCATGCCGGAAAGCCGTTTTCGCGCGGCTTCCGCAAGGCGGCAAACCGGCTTGGCCTGTCCATGCGCGAGATTGCCGTCATCGGCGACCAGATTTTCACCGACGTGTTCGGCGGCAACCGCGCGGGCGCGCTGACCTGCTATGTCGAAACACTCGACCGCCGGTTCTTCTGGATCAATGTGCGCTATCAGCTTGAGCGCGGTTTTATCGCGCGCGGACGGCGCAGAATGGAGGCGAGAGCACATCATGGCTGAGCCGAAATTCGGTCCTGCGGGCAACTCGGAGTCGTTTGCCGCCGCAGGCTTCAAGAAAAGCGAGGATGCGCCTGCATGGCTCGAACAGATGGGACTGACCGCGTTTGAGTATCAGTGCGGACGCGGCGTGCGCTGCGGCGAGGAGACCGCCCTCAAAATTGGTGCGGCAGCCGAGCAGCACGGCATTCAGATGAGCATTCATGCGCCGTATTTCATCAATCTCTCGTCCGAGGAGAGCGAGCGCATGGAGAAAAACGTCGGCTATGTGCTGGAGACCGCGCGGCTGGCCGTGCCGCTTGGCGCAACGCGCATGGTCGTGCACTGCGGCGGTCAGGGCAAGCTGACCCGTGACCGCGCTATGCGCAACTCGCACGAAAACGTAAAAAATATTCTGCGTGCGCTGGAGGAGGCCCACCTGACCGGCTGCACGGTCTGTCTGGAAACCATGGGCAAAAAGAGCGTGCTCGGCACCGCCGAGGAGGTCTGCGAGCTGGTGGCTGCCGATGACCGCCTGCTGCCGTGCATCGACTTCGGTCATCTCAACTGCCGCACGGGCGGGCACATGAACACCCGTGAGGAAGTGAAAGCGCTGTTCGACCTGATGGAAAATACCATCGGTCATGAGCGTACCGCCAAGCTGCACGCCCACTTCTCTCATATCGAGTATAACGATAAGGGCGAGGTGCGCCATTTGACGTTCGCGGATACGGTATACGGTCCGGATTTCACGCCGGTCGCGGAGGAAACCGCCGCACGCGGCTACGCACCGACGTTTATCTGCGAATCCGCCGGAACGCAGGCGGAGGACGCACTCGCCATGAAGCAGTGCTTTATGGCTCAGGCAGAAAAGTAAAAAGTAGGACATTTGCCCTACGGAGACGCTTTGTAGAACTATGCAAAGGGGTATAAACGTATGAAGAAGGTATTATTGATCCACGGTCCTAACCTGAACCTAACCGGTCAGCGCGAACCGGGCATTTATGGTTCGAACACGCTGGCATCCATCAATGCGGAGGTTGTACAGAAGTGCGAACGTCTGGGGATGGAATGCGCGGTATTCCAGTCCAACTCCGAGGGTGCGCTGATCGACCGCATTCACGCGGCTCGTGAGGACTGCGATGCGATCATCATGAACGCCGGTGCGTACACGCACTACAGCTACGCCATCCGCGATGCGATTGCGGCTGTGCGCCTGCCCTGCGTGGAGGTACATATGTCCAACGTGCACGCGCGCGAGGAATTCCGCCACAAGTCGGTCATCGGACCGGTGTGCGCAGGCGTCATTGCAGGCTTCGGCAAGCACAGTTATCTGCTCGCCGTGGATGCGGTAAAATCCATCATCGGCTAATATTTAAGAGGCGATTACCATGAAAAGAAACGAACTGCGTGCCATGCTGCTTGAGCAGCCGTATGACGCGCTGGTGCTGACCAGCGAGATCAGCCGCCGCTACGCCACGGGCTTTCACTCGACGGCGGGCGCAGTGTATCTGTCAGCTAAGCAGGCGGTATTCTTCACGGATTTCCGTTATGTTGAAGCGGCACACGCGGCCATCAAGGATTTTGAGGTGCGCGAGATCAAGGCGGGGCAGAGTTATTCTGCGCTCATCAATGAGCTGCTCGACGAGGACGGCGCAAAAAAGGTCGCTCTCGAGGACAAAACGCTTACCTATGCGGAGTTCATGTCGTGGGGCACGGCACTGCACGCGACAGCTGTCCGTCTCGAGGACGGTGTGGAGCAGCTGCGCATGTGCAAGGAAGAGGACGAGGTTGAGAAGATCGTCGCGGCACAGCGCATCGCTGAGCAGGCGCTTGAGGAGGTGCTGAACGACATCAAGATCGGCGTGACCGAGAAGGAGATCGCGGCACGGCTGACCTACCTCATGCTGCACTATGGCGCGGAGAACATGTCGTTTGATCCGATCGTCGTTTCGGGTGCAAACAGCTCCAAGCCGCATGGTGTACCGGGTGAAAAGACCATCCAAGCGGGCGATTTCGTGACGATGGACTTCGGCTGCATTTACGACGGCTACTGCTCGGATATGACGCGCACGGTCGCGGTCGGTCATGTCACCGACGAGATGCAGACCGTGTACGACACGGTGCTGAACGCACAGCTTGCCGGCATTGCCGCCTGCAAGGCCGGTGTGACCGGGCGGGACGTCGATGCGGCAGGCCGTAAGATTATCGAGGCGGCAGGCTACGGTGATGCCTTCGGCCACGGCTTTGGTCATGGTGTAGGACTGGAGATCCACGAGGCTCCGGTTGCCTCTCCGCGCGGAGAAGCGCCGCTGCCGGCAGGCAGTATCGTCACCGCAGAGCCGGGCATTTATTTGCCGGGCAGGTTCGGCGTGCGTATTGAGGATATGCTGTACGTCATCGAGGACGGCTGCATTGATCTGACCGATGCACCCAAGCAGCTTATCGTTCTGTAAATTGTAAAAAAGGGAGAAAACGCTGTTTTCTCCCTTTTTTATATTCCGTGAATGTTGAAAATCGGTTGCCGCATCGCTTGACGGCGGCTTGATGAAAAAGAATCAATTTAACAATTTATCCATAAGCTATACACAAAAAATCCACACAAGTTCGGCACAATGGTTACACCGATAGGAGGAGATGTTCTCATGCGTATTTTGTTAATCAATGCAGAGCAGGACGAGCGCCTGTTCGCCACTTTCAAGCATGAACATATTCTGTATGATCAGCAGCCGGAGAGCGACACGCTTGATATTTCGGAGAATATATATGATGTAATCGTGTACAATGCCACTAAGCTGGATGAGAAGACCATCGACGCGGTGCACTCCCTGCGCGAAAGCGGTGATATGACACCGTTGCTCGTCATGGCAGGTCACACGACCGCGCGGGCGCGTATCCGTATTCTGAATGCGGGTGCGGACAATGTACTCATGCGTCCGTGCCAGAGCGATGAGATTCTGGCGCATGTCAATGCACTGGCACGTCGGCCAAGAATGATGCAGAGTGAAATCCTGACCGCCGGCGATCTGACGCTCGACCGCGGCCGTTGTGTGCTGTCGAGCAATGACGGCGAAGTCCGTCTGTCCGGCAAGGAGCTGCAGCTTGTAGAGATGTTCCTGCGGGAACCGGGACAGGTGCTGCCGCGTGAAATGCTGCACCAGAAGGTCTGGGGAGCAGGCAGGGACGCGACCTACAATAACATCGAGGTTTATTTGACACTTGTGCGCCGCAAGCTGCGTGCGGTCGGCTCGAAGGCCGAGCTGATCTCCGAGCGAGGCATCGGATATTATCTGCAGGAAGCAGAATAAGGGAAGGGGCGTACTTTCATGGTACGTCCTTTTATTTTTCTTTCCTTTTTGAACTTCTGCCGTTCCCTTACTTCCTGATCTGGTGCAGACCAGAGACCGGCGACAGCTCCGAAAAGGGGAACGACTGAGGTCAAAACGTCTTCGGATGGAGGATGGGATGTTTCTGCTGAGATATTTGGTACAGGCATTGAAATGTGGATCCGTAGCCAAGGTACATTTGAAGAATATAGAAAAATTCGACAGGGTTACGAGATCGACAACCGCAAAATCTTCGGTGAGTACGCCGAAGATGTGATTGGTGTCAAAGAACGTGCAGGTGTCAAGCACAACACGATATACGAGAAGTTACATAAAGAAAAAGAGATGATGGAAGCAAAAAATGCTTCAGCCATCTCTTTTTTAGGTTTGTAAAGAAGAAACGATTCATTTGGATAAATTACAGTGTTCAAAATCATCTGCCATACCGGTCATGGTATTGCGGCGTTGCCTTAAATGTATCAGAAAATAAGAAAAACCGGTCATTTCTTACGAAATAACCGGTTGATCTGGTACGCCAGAAGGGATTCGAACCCCCGACCTTTTGGTTCGTAGCCAAACACTCTATCCAGCTGAGCTACTGGCGCATACAAGATCTATTTTCTTTCGCTGTCGGCGTTTCGCTTTGTCGCTCTCGCTGACTGCCTTATTATAATATCACGGGTGCGACCTAATGTCAACAATTATTTTCAGATTTTTTGAAAGTTTTTTCGGAAACCTGTTTTCGGCAAAACAAAGCCGCCTGTGGGGGAACAGGCGGCTATATACAGCAGAGAAATTGGAGGTCTGCCATATACCTTATATGGCGTTTTATTCCTGCGGCGGAATGGTATCGAAGCCGATCTGCAGCTCTTCATCGGTGGGGATGTGGTTGCGCATGGTGCCGTTGTGATACGCCTCGTATGCTGCCATATCAAAGTAGCCGGTACCGGTCAGACCGAACAGGATGGTCTTAGCTTCGCCGGTCTCCTTGCACTTGAGCGCTTCGTCGATTGCGGCGCGGATGGCGTGGCTGGACTCCGGCGCCGGAAGAATGGTCTCCACCTTGGCGAACTGAACTGCCGCGTCGAATACGTCGGTCTGCTTGACGGAAACCGCCTCCATATAACCGTCGTGGTACAGCTTGGAGAGGATCGGGCTCATGCCGTGGTAACGCAGGCCGCCTGCGTGGTTGGGCGCGGGCATGAAGCCGTTGCCGAGCGTGTACATGCGGGCCAGCGGCGTAACGTGGCCGGTATCGCAGAAATCGTAAACATACTTGCCGCGGGTAAGCGACGGGCAGGACGCAGGCTCAACCGCAATGATGCGCGGGTCGGCCTTGCCGAGCAGTTTATCCTGCATGAACGGGGAGATCAGGCCGCCGAGGTTGGAGCCGCCGCCGGCACAGCCGATTACGATATCCGGATACTCGTCGAGCATCTCCATAGCCTGCTTGCTCTCCAGACCGATGATGGACTGGTGCAGCAGCACCTGATTGAGCACGGAGCCGAGTACATAGCGGTAGCCCTCGTGCGTAGTAGCTACTTCAACGGCCTCAGAAATCGCACAGCCGAGCGAGCCGCCGGTGGTCGGATCGTGTGCCAGAATAGCGCGGCCTGCCTCGGTCGTATTGGACGGAGACGGCGTTACATTTGCGTCAAAGGTTTGCATGATGGCCTTGCGGAACGGCTTCTGCTCGTAGGAAACCTTAACCATGAATACCTTCAAATCCAGTCCGAAATATGCGCATGCCTCGGAGAGTGCAGTACCCCACTGACCGGCACCGGTTTCGGTGGTAAGACCCTTGAGACCCTGCTCCTTGGCATAGTACGCCTGCGCGATCGCGGAATTCAGCTTGTGGCTGCCGGAGGTGTTGTTACCCTCAAACTTGTAGTAAATCTTAGCCGGGGTGTCCAGCGCTTTCTCCAGATTATATGCGCGGCACAGCGGAGACGGACGGTACAGCTTATACATATCGAGCACCGGCTCGGGAATATCAATGTAGCGGGTGTCGTTGTCCAACTCCTGGTGCGCCAGCTTTTGGCAGAAGATGGGGTACAGCGCTTCTTCCGGCAGCGGCTGATGCGTGCCCGGATGAATCAGCGGGTCCGGCTTTTCCTTCATGTCCGCCCGCAGGTTGTACCACTGCTTGGGCATCTGGTCTTCGGTCAAATAAAGTCTGTGGGGGATCTTAGCCATGGTGATTGCTCCTTTGCAAATTTCAGATAGAGTGGAGAGATGGTGAATATCTTCATTCACCACTCTCAACTCGGTTTTACAAAATAAAAAACTCCTGTCCCAGATTTCTCTTGGGACAGGAGCGAATACGCTCTTGCGGTACCACCCAGATTGACGCAAACTGCGTCCACTCTGCTCACACATCAAACAATGCGCGCTCCCCTGATAACGGGCGGAGTCCCCGTCGCAGTTACTTGGCCGAAGCCGTTCGCCTTGCCCTGCTGAAGTCCATTCACACGGTCCTTGCCTGCCGCAATCACACCGCCTGCGGCTCTCTTGGAGGTTTGGTCTCCCTGCTACTCGTCTTCGTCATTGGTTTGTGTTGGTTTACTTGGTATGGTCACAGTATATTCGCAAAACAGAGGATTGTCAAGCGTAATTTGCGAAAAACAATATATTATTTCTGATATAAATTATTATCATGAGAATGAAGGCCGCAGTATCGTCTTTTTCTGCACACTGTGCTATAATGGGTAGCAGAATGAAAAAGCAGAAAGGACATGAGTGCAAATGCGGGTGATCGAGGGCGAAAACGAACTGCGGCTGACCTGTTCGCGGAGTGCGAGCGGCGGCATTGCGCTTTTGCGGTGCGAAACGCAGGACGATATTGTGCGTCTGCCGGATGAGATAGACGGTGTGCCTGTTACCGAGGTCGGCGCGTATGTACTCAGCGAGCGGGCCCCCGATCTGACAGGCAAGGACACGTTCGCTGTCCGTATCACCTGCGGCGGCACGGAGCCGAAGCACAATGCGGCGGCTATCCGCACGGTTACGCTCCCAAAGGACGCGAAAAGCGTCGGAAGCTACGCGTTTTACAACTGCCGCAGTCTCGAACGTATCGAACTGACCGGATCGGTGAGCGAGTTCGGCGGTGGTGCGCTGATGAACTGCATGAGCCTGCGCGAAGTCATCCTGCACGCCGCACCGCCCGCGCCGACCTGCCTGCCCAGGCTGCTCGGCGAGTACGCCGGAGAACTCGATGTGCGGTTTGATGAGCACGCGCGGCTGCTGTTCCCCGAGTACGTCGAGGAACTGGAGGATCTCAGTCCGGCGCATATTTTTCAGCGGCGCATTCACGGTGCAGGATACAGCTACCGCCAGTGCTTTGACGGCGGTGTGCTGAATTTTCGGCAGTATGATGCTGCCCTGAGCGAACTGCTCGAGCGGCACGATTTTTCGGTCGCGGCACGCGTAGCCGTGCGGCGGCTTGCCGTACCGTTTGTGCTCTCGGATGCCGCAAAAGCGGAATATCTCGCGGTTTTACGCACACACGGCGGCAATCTGGCGCAGTCCTGCGCCAAGGCAGGCGAGACCGCTGCCTTGACCTTCCTGCTGTCGCTCGGTGTGCTCTCTGCCGCCGATGTGGATGCCGCGTGCACGTCTGCCCGCGAAGCAGAGCAGACGGCAGCGCTGTCCGTTCTGCTGTCAGCCGCCGGCAAAACGCAGTCCAAGGGACGCGCCAAATCGTTTGAATTATGATATAAATATATAGAAGTTATCAATAAATCCGTAGCGCACCCCGCCCTACGATGCAAGATGAACCTGTGAGGTGATGTTTTCTATGTCGCAGTCCTCCCGCTGGACTTCTATCGGGCGCGAAATCCTGTTTTCCGCCCGCACCGAACTGTACATGAACCTGCCGTTCCTCGATTCCGCGCTGGCGGCGCTGCCTGCGGCAGACGGTTACGATACACCCACGCTCGCTACCGACACGCGCGTGCTGTTTTTCAGCGGTGCCTGGCTGGCGCAGCAGTACGAGCGCTCCCGCGCGAACGTCAACCGCGCCTATCTGCACACGCTGTTCCACTGTCTGCTGCGCCATCCCGGCAAGACACGCGGACGCGATGCCGACTTGTGGGATCTTTCGTGCGATATTGCGGTCGAAAGCATGCTGGATTCACTGGATTACCGCTGCCTGCAGGCGGAAAAGGTGTCAGTTCGGCGGCAGAATATCTACCGCGAACTGCAGGACGAGCTGCCGGTCCTGACGGCTGAGGCGGTCTATCGCCACTTTCGCCGCACGCGGCTGAATTCGTACGACTGTGCCACGCTCACGCGCGTGTTTGCGACAGACGAGCACACGCTGTGGTACAAGGAGGACGACGATCAGCAGGAGCGCCGCTGGCAGCAGCAGGCCGAGCGCACGCAGACCGCGATGGAGACGGTTTTCGCGAACAAGGCGGAAGGCGGTCAGGCTGTGCGGGAGCAGCTTGCCGTTTCCACCCGCAAAACGACTGATTTCCGCGCGTTCCTGCGCCGGTTTGCCGCTCTGCGGGAGGAGGTCTCGGTGGATGCGGATTCGTTCGACTACGGCTACTACGCCTACGGGTTGCGTCATTTCGGAAATATGCCGCTTATCGAGCCGTTAGAAACGCGGGAGGTGCGGAAAATCGAGGATTTCGTCATCGCTATCGATACCTCGATGTCCACCTCCGGTGAACTCGTGCGCGCGTTCCTCAGCCGCACCTATGAGCTTTTGCAGGAGAACACCAGCTTTTTCCGGCATTTCAACCTGCGTATTCTGCAGTGCGACGATCAGCTGCGCTCGGACAAAAAGGTGACAAATGCGCGGGAACTCGCGGAATATATGGAGCATTTTGAACTGATCGGTCAGTCTGCGACCGATTTTCGTCCGGTTTTCGAGCACGTTGACCGCTTAAACGCCGAAGGCGCGTTCCGCCATCTGCGCGGCCTGCTGTACTTCACGGACGGACTCGGCATTTACCCGAAAAAACGTCCGAAGTACGATGCGGCATTCGTCATGCTCGAAGGCGAAGCCTATCCGGATAAGGTGCCGTCATGGGGGATTCGGGCGGTAATCAGCGAGGATGCGTTAGCCGTAGAATGAAAGTAGAATGAAAAAGGACGCTTTACGCGTCCTTTGAGGCTGTCGCGAAACTACAGTTTCGCCGACAAGCAGGAACGGACCGTGGGCCGTTCCAAAGTCGTCCGAAAGTTCCTATACAGAAACTTTCTCCCTCCAGAAGTTTAAAAAGGGTGATACATGCTCCCCTTTTTTGAGCATTTGCAGAGCAAATGCTATTTCATGCGCGCTGCCGCGCGAAATGCTGAAAAATGCTGACTATATGACTTTTCGACAGACTGAGGACGCTTTACGCGTCCTTTTTTGCAGATCGGTTATTTTTCACCCATTCGGCAATCGTCTGCTTGACCTTCTTTATCTGCAGCGGCTTTGCCAGATGGGCATTCATGCCTGCGGCGAGGCACTTCTGTGCATCCTCGTAAAAGGCATTTGCGGTCATGGCGATGATGGGCAGCGTTTTCGCGTCCGGGCGGTTGAGCGAGCGAATGGTCTTCGCAGCGTCAATGCCGTTCATCACAGGCATCATTATATCCATGAGAACCGCGTCGAAGGTGTCCGGCGGATTGTTCTGCACGATTTCCACAGCCTGTTTGCCGTCCGTGACGACGGTTACGGTTGCTCCCTCGTCGGTCAGCAGGATCTGTGCGATTTCGGCGTTGAGGGCATTGTCCTCGACGAGCAGCAGCCTGCAGCCTGCAATGCTGATATCCGGCGCGGCATGTGCGTCCGGTGTCTGCTCGGGAGACGGTGCAATTTCAAACGGCAGGGTGATCACGAAGGTGGAGCCGACGCCAAGCTGACTCGTGACCGCAATCGAGCCGCCCATCCGGTCGACAAGCTCCTTGGTGATGGTCATGCCGAGACCGGTGCCGTGATAATAGCTGCGCGCGTCCTGCTTTTCCTGCGTGAACGGTTCAAAAATATGGTCAACAAAGTCCGGACTCATGCCGATACCCGTATCCGAAATCGTCCAGCGGTAGATGCATTTGCCGTCCTGTTCACCGAGCGAGTCCGTACGGGTGGTGATTTTACCGCCGGGACGGTTGTATTTAATGCAGTTGCTGTAAATATTGAGGAAAATCTGCCGCAGATGCAGCGGACTGCCGTAAATATACGGGTACGGAATGATGCATTTGTCCTTTTCGTACTCCCACTCAATGCCGGCTTCTTCGGCGCGGCCGACGATAATGGTAATGATATCGCGGGTCAGCTCCACCAGACTGATGCGCTCATGCGTGAGGACTGTCGTGCCCTCCTCCAGCTTGCTCATCTGCAGCACATCGTTGATGAGCGACAGCAGGTGATTGGCGGAAATCTGCATTTTTTTGTGATTTTCCAGCAGCAGCGCCTTGTCATCAAAGTGGGTTTCGTCCACCTGCAGCAGACCGATAATGCCGTTGAGCGGTGTGCGGATATCGTGACTCATGCGCGAGAGAAATTCGGTTTTGGTGCGGTTCGCAATGCGCATTTCATCGAAGGCGGCCTGCAGACGGGCGTTCTCCTGCTCGTCGCGGGCGTGCATCTGCGAGGTATCCTGCAGCAGGATAATCGCCGTGACCATCGGTGTTTCGGCATTGATTTCCGGATCAAACACGGTGGTCTGTGTCATCAGCACGGTTTTCTGTACCCAGCGGATAGCGCCGTCATCCTCCTGCACGCAGTACTCCACCGTGATGTGTTTTTCACCGGCGGCAAAGCGCTTGAGCAGACGGGCACTGGTATCTGCCGTGCGGTAGCTGCCGAGTGTTGCCGGTGTGACGCGCTTGCGGTACTCGTCGCAGTAGTCGCGGTAGGCGCAGGGAAGCGGGTAGTCGAGGAACAGCGCCCGGTCCGAATCGCTCTTGCCGGCAGGTGAAATGTTGCGCTCGAGGGTGTCGCGCGTGAGGTTTACCGTGTAGATTGTGCCTGCCATATCGAGCAGCGCGTCCACATAGCTGTCGTTCTCAAGGATAGACTGCTTTAGCTGCTCGTAGTACAGCGTCAGCTGCTCCTTCGGGTCGATGGCTTGGTCGGCGTTCAGCCGAATGGTCTCGAATGCGAGGATGAAATGATGCAGCCTGCCGTTTTTGTCCCAGTCAATCGGAAGAACGGTCAAACGGCTGTAGCGGCTTTCCTCGGCCGCGTTGTACTGCAGTTCGAGGGTATCCTCTGCGCTGTGCAGGTCGCGCTGCAGCACGTCAAGCTGCAGCGCAGAACGGACGCGGCTGCGCTCGCTTTTAGCAGCCTGTTCCTCGGCAATCTGCTCAACGGCGCCGGTGTAGCTGCCGTCCGATGCCAGAAAAAAGTTTTCGCACGCGCGGATAGTGCGGTAGGTGTCCAGACGCGCATCGCAGTACAGGCAGTCGGAAAAGCTGCGGTGCAGGCGGTTGACCTGCTTCAACAGCTGAAAATCCAGCCGCTTTTCGGCGGCGGCTTCCTCGCGCTTGACGTGGTTTTTGTTGATGTACATGTTTTTGTCCGCAAAGTCAAACAGATCGCGCATATTGCTGTCCGGGTTGTCCGATGCAAGCGCAAAGCCGACTGCATAGCTGAGCGGCATATCCGGGTGGTGTTGGGACTCCTCCGCGAGCTGTTTACGGACATGGGAGAGCAATTTCTGCAGCGCATCGGCATCCAGTCCGTGCGTTACCGCGAGAAACTCATCGCCGCCTGTGCGGCCAACAAAATGCTCCTCGGGCATGGCCGCACGCAGCGCGACCGCAAACCGTCGGATGTATGCGTCACCGGTCTCATGGCCCATGCTGTTGTTGATGCGGCGCAGATTATTCAGGTCAAAGCTGCACACACCGGTTTCGGGTGCAGGCGGCGTCGGATCGTCGAGCAGCTCCTCGCACCTGTTCTTGTTGGGGAGACCGGTCGCGGCATCCAGATAGACCTTATGCTGCAGAGCGCGGTTCATCGCAGCCGTGCGCAGCGCCTGAAACAGCTGGTAGCCGATCAGCAGCATGAGCACAACGATATCCGCTGTGATGTACTTCTCCAGAGCGGAAAGCGAGGTTGCCTTGCGCTGTGAGTACGCCTCTGCCAGACCGGTCGCGTCGTCGCAGATGCCGAAAAAGGTTTCGCTGATGGGAATGATGTCCGTGTTATTTGAGCCGACTGCGCGCACGCGGCCGATCTCCTGCTTGAGTGCTTGAAAATAGTCATCCAGCTCCTGCATTTTGCTTTGGAAGGCGTCATCGTTCAGCCGCACGAGGCTGAGCTCGTCGCTGCCGAAGCGCAGTCCGTCGATAAACGCGTCAATATCTGCGATCATGCCGTCCTGCGGCTGACCGGAGATTTCCAGCTTGACGATACGCTGGGTCTTGCCGCGCACGAGTCCGGCGTAGTTGATGATACGCGCGGTGCCCTGAATACCGGAAACGAGGTTCATCATCCAGACAATCAATATAGCCAGCACGACTGCCAGCGCGCCAATGGCGGCGTTGACGATGCCGGTGCTTTTCTTTTTGGGGTTGCCAGCCATGTGCAATGACCTCCTTGCAGGCTGTCGAATTTTGTCGAACAAATTAGACGGGTGAGAATATATAAAATCATTATATCGTGAAAAGGGAACAGATGCAATGACAGAAGCGGAGAATCACGCGCTTCACAGAGATATCCACAGACTTGTGGATACATTGCCGATTTTGTGCTATAATGCAGAAAAAGCAATCGGAGGAACAGAGGATGAAGCTGCGTTATATGATTATCGGTGCCGGTGGCGTTGGCGGACCGGTAGGCGCGTATTTGAGCAAATCCGGTGCGGATACCACGCTTATTGCACGCGGAAAGCATCTTGCGGTCCTGCAGGAGCACGGCTTGACGCTTGTATCCGGAGAAAATGAGCGCGAGAGCATTCCAGTCAAGGCAATCGACATGGACGGCTTTCTTGCCGCGAGGGAGCAGGGCGCTCCCGCGCCGGATGTGATTTTCGTGTGTGTCAAGGGATACTCTCTTGCGGATACCGTGCCGTTCATCCGCAAGGCAGCAGGCAGGGACGCGGTAGTTATTCCGGTGCTCAACATCTACGGCACGGGCCGTGCCCTGCAGGCGGAGCTGCCTGAGCTGCTCGTCACGGACGGCTGCATCTACATTTCGGCCAACAGGATTGCGCCGGGCGTCATTCAGAAGCACGGTGCGATCTGCCGTATCGTGTACGGACTGCCGAGCCACAAGACCGATCATCCGGTGCTGCAGCAGGTCGAGACTGACCTCAAAAACGCCGGAATCGACCCGGTTTATTCTCCGTATGTCGAGCGCGACACGCTGCTCAAATTTGCGTATGTGTCGCCGAATGCGGCCTGCGGACAGTATTATCACGCGAAAGCTGCGGAAATGCAGCATCCGGGCGAGGTGCGCGACAGCTTTGTACGCCTGATGAAAGAGGTCGTTGCGCTGGCGGACAAGATGGGTATTCCACTGGAGAACAGGCCGGGGGAGCTGGTCGAGCGCAACCTGCGCATTCTGGACGCACTTGCACCGACTGCGTCTACCTCTATGCAGCGCGATATGGAAGCCGGCAAGCAGTCCGAGGTGGATGGTCTGATTTATCAGGTTGTGCGTCTGGCAGAGCAGTACGGCGTGGACGTGCCGGAGTACCGCAAAATCGCAGAGGCGGTAAAAAAACAGACGGAAAATAAGTGAAAACGGCAAAGACCCGGAATCTTCTGAAGAAAGATTCCGGGTCTTTGCGCTATGGGTGGTGATGCTGTTTCGACTGTCATTGTCAACAATGACAATTTTACTGAACACCGTCCGATGGACGGTGACATTCGCAATCCTTCTTGAGCGCCTGAAGCTGCTGCTCCATGGTCGGCACCTCGCACTTGCCGGTGCGGATGGCCTCGAGCACGACCTCGGGCGACGCAGGAACCTTATTGATGCGCACGCCGATGGCACGCGACACGGCATTGATAATCGCCGGTGTGACGGGCACGGTCGCAACCTCGGAAATGCCCTTGGCACCGAACGGACCCTGCGGTTCCGGGTCCTCGATTAAAATAATCTCGTAATCCGGCGTATCCTCGGCACGCGGCAGACCCAGCTGGCGGTACAGCGTCTTGACCGGATAGCCGTTCCTTGTCGGATAACCCTCGGTCAGTGCGTAGCCCTGTCCCATCGAGCAGGAGCCGTGCATCTGTCCCTCGATGATATGCGGATTGATGGCGCGGCCGACATCGTGTGCCGCGATGATTTTGAGCAGACGAACCTTGCCGGTCTCCTTGTCCACCTCGACGATAGCGGCCTGCGTGGCATACGCATATGCCGGAAAGTTGCGGTATTTTGCACCGCGCTTTTTCGCGCCCTCAAAATCGCCGATGGCGAAGCACGGGTCGGATGCATAATAGTATTCCGCGCGGCGTTCCTCGCCCGGCCGCCACGGACGGCTGTCTAAATCCTGCTTGAGCTTGACGCACGCCTCATATACCGCACGGCCGCCGCACAGCGTCTGACGCTCGGAAACCGACTCGCCGGTCGGGATGGTCAGCTCGGTGTCGCCGTTGGTGATGTAAATATCCGCGATATCCATGCCGAGCGTTTCCGCCGCGATCTGCGTCATGGCTGTACGGAAGCCCTGTCCCATATCCGTGCCGGAAACGATCATATGCAGGCGGCCGTCGCCCTGCAGAATCAGCTTGCACGCGCCGTCATCGGTGAAAATACCCTTGCCGATGCCGACATTCTTAAATCCCGAGGCCATGCCCCATCCAAGCACCTTGCTGCCCTTGGGATACTGGCCTTCGTACTCTTTGAGCGCTTTTTTCAGGCTTTTTTCGCATTGATTGATGGTATCCATCATACCCATGCTGTATTTGAGCACCTCACCGCCGACCGAGGTCGCACCCGGATAGACGGCATTGCGCCGGCGCAGTTCAAACGGGTCGATACCCAGCTTTTCCGCCATCATATCCATCGCGGTCTCAATCGAAATCGCCGCCTGATTGATGCCGTAGCCGCGAAACGCGCCGCCCTGCAGATTATTGTTGCGGATCGCCGAGCCTTCCACCTTGACATTGGGAATGATGTACGGGCCGCCGCTCATCAGCGCGCCGGTCATCAGCGTGCCGTAGCTTTCGCACTCGTACGGTCCGCCGTCTGAGAACATCCGGCAGTCCAGATACTGGAACTTGCCGTCCGGCGTAAAGCCGATCTCGTAATCCGTATGGTAGCCGTGGCGTTTGGTGGTGAGGATCAAATCCTCCTTGCGCGTCAGCGTAATCTTGACCGGCTTGCCGCAGGCATGAGCGGCAACAACCGCCGGTGCTTCGAGAAATGAGTCGCATTTTTTACCGAAGCCGCCGCCGAGCGGCGTGACGATAACGCGGATATCCTCCTCCGGCTTGTCCAGAATCTTTGCCAGCATACTGCGGATTTCAAACGGCGCCTGTGTGCAGGCATAGAGGATCGTTTTGCCGTCCTGCACCATGCCGATGGCCGAAACAGGCTCCATGCAGGCGTGCTCCTGCGGCTCAATATCCTTGGAGACGTTGAGCTTGACGATGTCCGTCCGCTGCTTTGCCTGCTCCACATCGCCGCTGACGCGGCCGGTGTGCACGATGAAGCTGTTTTTGCGGTAGCCGTCCGCCATGGTGTAGATACCGGGCAGCTCCTCATAGTCGATTTTAACCAGCTTGGCGGCCGCTCTCGCGTGCGCCGCCGTATCCGCGACAACCAGCGCGAGATGGTCACCGAGAAACCGCACCTCATCCGTGCAAAAGACCGGCTGCTCCGGCGTCCATGTGCCGACCTTATTCATGCCGGGCACGTCAGCCGCCGTCACGATGCGCACCACGCCTTCCGCCTGTTCGGCGGCGGAGTAGTCCACCGCGTTGATCTTTGCGTGCGGCGCCGGCGCCCAGACAAATGCACCGTGCAGCAGGGTATCCGCGCCGATGTCCTCCGCGGTGAGGTCGTCGCAGAATTTCAGTTTGCCGCCGGTCTTGTCCATGCCGTCCACATCCCAGACCGACTTACCGACCGCGGAACCGGTGATTTCGGGCACGACCTGATTTTCACCAACCACAATAACCGTGCTTTCATAGCTACGGAAGCTGTCAATATCCGGCTCTTCCCCGCGCAGCCGCGCCGCTGCCAGCTTGACCGCCTCGATAATCTTGACATAGCCGGTGCAGCGGCAGTAGTTGTTTTTCAGTCCGTCGCAGATTTCCGGCTCGGTCGGAGCCGGATGGTGCAGCAGCAGCGCCTTTGTCGCCATTACCATTCCCGGTGTGCAGAAGCCGCACTGCACGGCGCCGACATCAAGAAACGAGTGCTGAATTACCTGCAGCATGGTGTCGTTCGGTGCGTTTTCGATGGTCTCGACGGCTTTGCCGTCCAATCGGTGCATGAGCGTCACGCACGAGCGTGTCAGCCTGCCGTCCACCAGTACGCTGCACGCGCCGCAGTGACCGGTGCTGCAGGCTTCTTTTGTGCCCTTCATGCACTTTACATTGCGGAGATATTCGAGCAGGGTGCGGTTTTCACCGTCCTGTACTTCAATTTGTGTGCCATTGAGCGTAAATCGTATCATGGGATTTCGCCCTCCTGCCGTTACTTGATTTTTGCTTTGATGCGCATGAAGCGTCTGTGACCGGAGTCAAGCGCCTCGTAAAAGTCCTCGCTGTCCTTCGGGTCATCCTTTGTCAGCTTGGAGACCACATACATCAGCACGAACGCGGTCGCCAGACCAATCGTGCCGTACCACACATAGCCGAGATCCCAGACGAAGAAGGTCAGGCAGATGATGATCGCACCGACCGAAATCGAGGTGATAGCGGCTTTTCGGGTTGCCCACTTGCAATAAATGCCGAATACCAGTGCCGGGAACAGCGATTCGACCAGGGAGTCTGCGAAAATCATCAGATTGTAGACGTATTCCCAGTGCATGAGCGATACGGCGACTGTTACGGTACCGAACAGCAGAATCACCACGCGGATAACCGAGGTCTCGGAGGCCTTGAACCTGCAGTGGCCGATGCCGACGAGCAGATCCTTGTAGATGATAGAGGACATGACCATCAGCAGCGCATTTGCGGTGGACAGACCGACCGCCAGTACGCCGATGAGGAACACGATCATCAAAATCTGCGCGAGCAGACCGTGCGTGCCCGCGATGATGTTGCACATATACGGGATAACCAGTTCGGTCTCCGAGCTGGTCAGATTCGGCATGGCAGCCAGTGCTACCAGACCGATGAGCATTGTGCCGCCCCAGACAATGATCTGCAGGAACGGTGCAAGGAAAGCCATCTGACGCTGGTCCTTCAGACCCGCGCTGTAATAGCCCGAGCGCACAAAGACCTGCGGCAGCAGCAGCGTGTAGCCGAACGCGCACGCAAGCGGATAGCTGACGCGCGACGGATAGGTGCAGATACCGATCGGACCAGGGTAGGAGAACCAGTCCGGCGTCTGAACACGGACGGTCTGGAACGCCTCGATGATCGAGCCGTTGAATACGATCTTGAGCGTTACGAAAATAATTGCCCACAACGCCAGAATGAAGAACCAACCCTGTACAGCATCCGCCAGTGCGGTGGATTTTACACCGCCGAGCATGACGAATACCGTCATGATAATGCCGCAAATGAGCGTAAACGTCTGCGAGGATACCGCGCCGCCGGTGGCCACCTCAGCCGCGCGTCCGCCGGCTACCAGTACCGCCGAGATAAACGGCACGGCGCAGATGATGTAAACCATGTCGATGATAACGGTCAGCGCCTTGGACTTGTAGCGGCAGAAGAAGAAATCTGCCGGAGTGGTGAAGTGCTTCTGCTGGTTGACCAGCCATACCTTGGTCATTGTAAAGTAGCAGATGATCGGGAACATGGAGTAGATGCACATCTCCGAGAAGAAGTAGCCCAGTCCGTAGCGGTAATATGCGCCCGGGCCTGCGAAAAATACCCAGACGCTCATGCAGGAGGCAATATAGGTCATGACCATGACTGGCCACTTGAACCGGCCGCCCTGCAGATCGACCTTGCCTGCGTCACGTTTTTCCTTCCATGTGGTGTAGCGCGCGATGGCGATTAAAAATAGAAAATATGCCGCAAAAACGATCCATACCGTTTTGCCTGAAAGTAAACCCTGTGTTGTCATTTTCTCTGTTATCCTTTATTTGTCCGATTCTTTTTGCGTTTCGGAAGCGGCAGGCGTCATATTCTCTGCTGTTTCGCCCTGTTCCTCGTCCTCAATCAGAGGATACTCCTTTTCGGTCAGCTTGCAGCCGATATACACGGACAGCACCGTGCCGACAAAGCTGATCAGACCGTGTATGATGCAGGCGGTCTCGCTGCCGTAGGGTGGGAATCCCGGGAAATTATAGAATACCCAGAAGAACAGCACAGACGCCAGCCAGATTTTCTCTGTTCTGCCGATTTTCATTTTGTGTCACCTTGTTTTCTTGTTTATATGTCATTTCAGGTATGCATTTAGTCCTGAGAGCGCCACTCGTCGAGTAGCGCATCCGAATCCACGACAAGTCCCAGATGCAGCGAGATCATGCGCAGCGCAGGCTCTTCGAGGTGCTCGGAGCCGCGGGTCAGGTCGCGCGGCACGACGACGCGGAAATCGCGGTTTGCGGCATCGAAGGCGGTGTTGATAACGCAGCAGTCGGTCATGCAGCCGGTGAGCACCACGCGGCGGATGCCGAGGTTGCGCAGCAGCAGTTCCAGATCGGTCGGATAGAACGCGCTCAGGCGCTTTTTGGTCGTCACCATGTAGTCCTCGTCGTGTACATCGATGGACATTCTGTTCCAGCGTGTGCCTTCGATGGCGTGCTCTGCGATGTTGGGAATCTCACCGACCGTAACCGGAAACACCATGCGCCACGCAGACGGAAACAGTTTTTCGTCTGCGCCGCCCTTACGCAGCGTTGAGCGGACATGGATGATCGGCAGACCGAGCGCGCGTGCTTCGTTCATGAAATGATTGAGCGGTTCGATGATCTCGCGTCCTCGCGGAGACGGACATGGACAGTCCGGGTCGGTTGACAGGTGTCTATCGTGCATGTCAATCGTAATGACAGCCGTATCGCGGCGATTAAGGAAAACCTGCTGTAATTGCTCCGGAACCTCCTTTTCGATGCTGTCAAAGTATGCTTTCATTTGATTTTTCTCCTTCCCGGCAAAACGCCGCAGCAATCTGTGCGGCGCTGTCAATAGCGGTATTGGAGTTATTATAGCACATGTGTCATGACATGTGCAAATGTTTTGGTCGGGGTGTGTGAAAGATTGTAAGGGTGGGGGACTGGGGCGAGGTTGGGCGGGAGGATGGTGGTGCGGCTATCGCCATCGTTCCGCGAAGGGAGCGACAGCATACCGCACATCATTGACCCCAACACCGAAATTTCAATCCGCGCTCCCGCGAAGGGAGCGACGACGAGGCACAGTGCATTTTCAATAGCCGTGACTGATTTCAATCCACGCTCCCGCGAAGGGAGCGACCTGTGTCACCGGTCTGACCCCTGCACCTGTTGCATTTCAATCCACGCTCCCGCGAAGGGAGCGACGCAACCGTAACCCCGAATTGCGATGTCAACGTCAAATTTCAATCCACGCTCCCGCGAAGGGAGCGACAAGGACACCAAGATGCCACTGGAGGGCGCGACTTTTATTTCAATCCACGCTCCCGCGAAGGGAGCGACAGCAAAAATCACCAAGACTATTCCCAATGATCTTCGCAAAATAAACAATTACAATAACAGTTTTACACAGATTTGTGCAAAACACAACTGCAAATTTGACATCCGATAAAAGTATTGGATATATCCTATCGGAAATTCCGGTGCGAAGCGCCGACGCTTTTCGGTTCGCTTACACTTCGCACCGCCTTACACCATGAGCACGCCCTCCGGCTCATAGCCGCGTTTCGTGCCGAAATGCTCAATCTTATTCTCATACTTGCTGCCGAGATAGTAAAATCGCAGACTGTCCAGTTCATCATCCATAATGGAGCACAGCTTCTGCTGCAGCATACGGCACTGAGCCGCGTCAATCAGGCATTCAAACACGGAATTCTGCACACGCTGTCCATAATTGACGCACTGCCTGGCAATCTGCCGCAGGCGTTTGCGCCCGGCGGCTGTTTCGGTGTTGACGTCATAAGTAATCACAACCAGCATATTCGGCACCTCATTTCCACAAAAACGGCGGATAATCGTCCAGATCGCCGCGCAAATAGCGCGTCAGCAGCAGTGCCTGCGCGTAGGGCACCATACCCCAAGACAGCTTTTCCTCAAGGTATGGGTGACGAATTTCCTCGCGCTTTTTCTCCTGCCAGCCCTGTAAAAAGGTTTTGCGGGCGTTCTCTGAGAGATAAACCGCACCGTTCTCCTGCACCTCAAAATCCTTCGCGGAAAACCTGCCGAGATTGACAGCCGAAAGCACAAAACGGTCTGCAAAGCACGGCCGAAGTTCTTCCATCAAATCGGCGGCAAGAGACTGCCGGCCCGGACGGTCGGTGTGCAGAAAACCGACATAGCTGTCCAGTCCGACGGCTTCCAGCGCAGCGGCGCAGTCGTTCGCCAGCAGGGAATAGGCGAACGACAGCAGTGCGTTGCATGGGTCGAGCGGTGGACGGCGCGAGCGTCCGGTGAACGAAAACACGTCTTTGTGGTTGAGAATCAATCGGTCGAATACATCGAAATAGATGGCCGCACCTGCGCCCTCCAGTCCGCGCAGAGAGCCTGAATCAGTCTCTGCCTGCACCTGCGGCAGCAGCGCTTTCAGCTTGGCGGAGGCGGCTTTGAGCGTTTCCGTGTCCACGCGCATGGCGTGGTCGCGGCAGGTGCGCTCGATGCTCCACCGCGCGTTGTAAATCTTGCCGAACACCATCATGCGGGCAATACGGCAGGCTTGTGGTGGGTCATCCGCCGTACGGTATTGTGTGCGTTGAAGCAATACATTACCGTTGCTCACGCCGCAGGTTCGCGCCAGAAACCGCCCGCGCGGTGTGCAGAACGACAAGCTTACATCTCGCTTTGCACATGCGCCCATGAGTGCCGGAGACGCGCCTGCATAGCTGAAGCTGATAATTCCGGCGAGGGCATGGAGCGGGAAACGAGCCGTTATCTGCTTCTCGCGGTTGACGACAACATTTTCGCCATCGAGCGTTAAGTATGCGTCCTCTGAGGTGACAAACAGCGTGTTAAGCAGCTTTTTCATTCCTCCATCGCTCCTTTCAGGTAGCCGGAGACAGGTTTCGCCTTCATCAGCTCGGGCAAACACAATTCCTTGAGCGAGCAGACCGAGCAGCCTTTCTGCGGTTTTACCTTAGGCGTGCAGCCGCGCCGCAGATAGTCGTGCATTTCGGCAAGGCTGTCGCGTACACGCTGCCGCAGTTCGTCTGTAAATGCAACCGGCATCCGTCGGCGCGGCTCACCGTAGAACAGCGCACCGTCGGAAATCTGACAGCACAGCATTTCCTCGAGACACATCGCCTGAGCGCACAGCTGCAGCTCGTCCGCGTCGTGCGGCTTGGGCTTGCCGCGCTTGTATTCGATTGGAAACGGTGACCACAGTCCGTCTCGTCCCTGCAGGGTAACGCCGTTTTCCGAGCGATGAAATTCCATCACATCGCATTCACCGGACACACCGAGTACCGCAGAATGGATACGCATGGCACGAACAATCAGCAGGTCGCCGCGGCTTTCCGTGCCGCCGCCGTGCGCTTTTTCGTGCAGAATCGAGCCGTCCACCGTGCGGTAATTCTCCGCCCACTGGTGCTCCACATGGATGAGCGCCCACTGCCGACGGCAGAATGCGAAATGCTGCAAACCGGAGAGCTGGAGGAAATCCTCCTCGGCGTAGATTACCCCAGCACCTTGCAGGTCACGCCGTCCGGCAGGTTGGCTTCGTCAACCGTGATGGTGTAGTCTGTGTACGCACGCGGCACAATCACGCCTTCGTTGTGCTCGGCATGAACCAGATCAAACAGCTTGTGCGAGGGTGCGTTGCCAAGCTCGGAATCATGCTTGAACACAATCAGCTGGCGTACAGCCATCTTGCCGCGAGCAGCCGAATGGTCGTTCTCGAACATGTTGATGATTGCCGTCCACAGCAGTTCGAGGTCATCCTCGGAGAATCCGGTCGTCTTGCGGGCGAGGTTGGCGGAAACATAGCCTTCCGCACGGTACAGACCGTAAGGCACGATGTACTTGCGGCCCATTTCGGTGCCCTTTTTCTCCGCGTCAGCCTCGGTGGTGATGGCAACACGGGTGATCGTGACTTCCTGCGGAACAATAGGATCCACACTGCGGGCAAAGCCAAGCTGCACCGGACCGCGCACCTGTCCGCAGTTGAGTGCACCCTTGACAAAGGTGGTCATAACCGCACCGAATGTGCGAATATCGTAGAAATTCTGGCACATAAAGTCGCGCAGCTTGCTGTCTAGCTGGTCGTCCTTCTTCTTTGCATCCTTGAGCTTGTCCGGCGCTATACCGACATAAGCGCAGGCTTCTGCATCGCTGCGGTTGAGCGGTACACCGTCTTTGACGTAAATGCGGTAGCCGGATTCGCCTTCCTTGGCCATCTCTACATAGTTGCGGATTTTGCGCTTGAGGCATACATCGGTCACCAGACCATAGCCGGTTTCCGGGTCGATACGCGGCATGTTGCCCGCATCCGGATCGCCGTTCGGATTGCCGTTTTCCACGTCGAAAAAGATTACAAATTCATAGCGGTTTTTGATGGGTTCCATTTACTTGTCCTCCTTTTTAGTGTAACGCTTCTGCGTCTGATGGTAGTAACCGAGGTCAAATGAGCCTTGCTGCGGCAGGTTCAGCCGAGCGGGATACTCTTCGTGCAGAATATCCATGATCTGGCCGATTTGCTTATTAAAATAAATTTGCTGATCGATTCGCAGCTTACGCAGATGTTTCTGACAGAGCTTGTCAAGAATAGGGAAGATAGTCGCGGGGATAGACGAAGCGGAGTTGAAGTATTTATCCTTGATAGTGGTGTTGATGCCCGGATTTGCTGCCTGCTGTACGGCTTCGTATATCGAGAACAGCCGTCCGAGCGTATAGGGAATATTGGTGCTGGATTCATTCAGGCTCACAGTTAAAACCTCCTCGGGACAGTCCTTGTCCTTGTTTTTTAGGTAATATGCCTTGATAATTGCGGCACGCCGCCAGTTTATCTCAGAATCTGCGCGGATACGGAGCATAACACCGTTCAGCAGTGCAGCCGGATAGCGGTCATTGTTCCAGACGGCGCGGGCAGTCGCACCGGACATAACCGGACTCGGCTTTTTGTCGCGGGCACTCTGGTTGACGGTTTCGGCAAGCAGCTGCCACAGCGGCAGGAATCCGGTCGGCGCCTTCGCCGGACGCTTGATTTTCAGACGTTCATAGTGCGCGTTGACGTTCTTCATCAATTCACCAAACGTGTTTTTATAGAAGAATCGCACACTCAGACGCGCGGCATTCGGTGCCAGACCGAGAATGTAGAACGCACGTTCAGGATCAAGATTTAATTCCTGACACGGTTCGCTGTTTGCAAGGTGTTTGAGCGCAGCGGATAAGTCATTATCCGACCAGCTTTGCGTGTTATTGCCCATAAGGCAGCTGAAAAAATCAGTATACTGCGGTTCTGCAGTCTCCGCCCAGCAAACGACGGTGGTGTCACCGATGTACTGCGTATGCTCGCGGTCAGCCAGCAGGTGATTGAGAGCCGTCGTATAAGCAAATGCAGCGTGCTTACCAACAGGTGCGTTGTAGTTCTGCTCGTGACCGTAGGAACAGAAGGCGGGGGCGTTGAACGACACAAGTGCGGCGCCGCTGGACTGCGCATCACGCACACCCTTGATGGCAGGATGAACGGCGGCAATCTCATCCAGTTCGCCGGTGACAAGACATTGCTGTTTGGGTGCATCGGAGTCACCGTCGTAATGTGCCTGCCATGCAGCGCAGATGACCGGATCATCTGCCGGATACTGCCCATTCACATAAAATACCAGATTGGCACCGGCAATGAGTTTGTCGTAATCATCGACAAGAGCAGGGTGCTGTGCAGCTTCGGCAGGCTGCCATGTATCAAAGAAGGAGAGAATTGCGTGTGCGGCAGGAGAGTCCACATTGTCTAACAGCTTGCGGTGCAGCTCGGCGGCGGCGTGAAAGCATTGCAGACTGCGCTCCGGTTTGCCTTTTGCGTCTACGCCAAGCAGATATGCCGAATTATCCCACATAAAGTTGGACGTGACACCGGAAGAACGCTTGACTGCCGCCGGCAGACGAATATCCTCACGCGGACGGAGCACTTTCTTTTTGCCTGCCTCTGCTTCGTGCAGCAGCGGAATAACCTGGGCGAGTTCACCGTTTTCCCGCAGCTGGAGCGCATAACTGATTTTCGGTCTGCCCCAGCCGGGCGCATCAATTTCACCGCGGGCATTGAGGGCATCATAATATTGCGTCAGCGCCTGCAAAATCATTTGACCACCTCCGCACTGTGAATCGGGGGGACCTCTATGACACCGTCTACCAGCTTGGCGCGGAAGAACATCGGTGTGATATTGGCGGGATCGCTGTAATCCATGTCGAGCAGCATCCAGCCGAGATCGTGTTCACCGAGCAGTTCCTCCGGACAAGGCGGAAGTTGTTCACAAAGCTCAAACTTTACCGGAAATTCCCGTGTGCCGAAGTAGGGCATGCTGTAGCACTGTCCGCGGCGCAGACGGCGTTTCATAATGTCCTGAAACTTGCCGGGATTGTCAGTCGGCGCAGCCTTGTCGGTCATTTCAAAGTGCGCTTCAATGACATAGTGGACATCACGCAGTACCATTGCGGCACGCTGCTGAATGCTTTCCGACGCAGCGAGGTACAGCTCACCCTTGGGTTTTGCAATCCACGCCTTGACCGAACGCGCGTTAATGGTGTCCTTTACCTCGTTTCGGCGGATGTTGGTGAAGTGGATCGGCGCACAGACATGAATGCGGTCGATGATCCAGCGAAGACCGGGGTGCCAATAAATACTTTCCAGCAACCCGCGTGCCGCCGAGGGTGTCATGCAGTCATAGCTGACGCGTTCGGTCTTCATTTCGGGTCTGCTGAATAGAGCGTATGGACCGCTTACTTCAACTTGAATTGACATTGGTATATTTCCCTCCTTTACGAAGCATTGCCAAATATTTCCTGGTATCAACAGAGAGTGGAATATGTGACAGGGCTTCGGTGTGATTTGTTGGATAGATAGGGTAGCAAGCTCCCTTATCTACGATTACATTATATCGCTTTACACTGTTGATTACAACAGTAATATTTCCTAATATGAGATAATTAAATTTATGCAAATGAAATAATAAGGCAGGGTAAAGAAACTTGACAAAATAAATCAGAAACTGTTATAGTGTATTTGTCGTCATTAGACGTGGATTGAAATCTAATTTGAGATAATTAAGGAAGCACGGGAGAATGTTACCACATTCTCCCGTTTTCCTTTTTACGCGAAAAATTACCCGAAAAACGCCTGACCGCTGTCTGCCTTGAGCGACAGACCGGTTTTCTCATCATACAGTGACAGATCGCACAGAATAGCACTGCGGTCGTCCAGACCATTGGTTTCATCGGCGGTTTGAAGCGCACCGGCGTCGTACAGTGCCTGAAAATGCGCATCATACACCTGCACGGCGTACTGCCCAAGCTGCCGATACAGTTTTTTAGAGCACGCACCATCGCAAAGCCGCTCGATGAGTTCAGAGCCGTCCTTCCACGGAATATAAACTGTGCGTGTGTCGTTGTCGATCATGCGAAAATTCTCGGCAATTGTGCGGAACGGATACAGAGAGCCGCCGCGTCCACGCTCAAATGCGTCGATCACGCCGATTTTATCAATCGCGGAACCGTTCAGCTTGCGCAGTTCGTGGAAATAGTTTTCCATTGTCTGCGGAGAAGCGGGATCGGCATTGTTATCCAGCGCAATATTTGTCGCGCCGATGGCTTGTCCAAACAGCGGCGGAGCCTTCTCCGTGCGGCGGAAAATAGTAACAATGCTGTTCTCTGCGGCACGCTTGCCCTCGCGGTTGCAGCGTCCGGCGGCCTGCAGAATGGAATCCAGACCTGCCAGTTCGCGGTAAACGGCGGGGAAATCTATGTCAACACCGGCTTCAACAAGAGAAGTCGATACGACACGGCAGGGCAAACTGTCATTTAGTCGGCGTCGGATTTCCTCGAGCACCGTACGGCGGTGTGCCGGAACCATCAATGTGGACAGATGGAAACGGCCTTCCTCCGGCAATTTCGAGAAAATGGACTGCGCCGCTTTGCGGGAATTGACGATGCAGAGGACCTGCTCATGTGCGCACAGTAATTCGGCGAGTGCGTCATCCTCGAGGACACCGACCTGCCGGAATGTCACACGGCGGAATTTGTCAAAATAGAACGGAATCTCCGGGCAAATCTCGGAAACCGCATGCGACGGTGCGAATCGCTGAATCAAATCGCCGAGTACCGGCTGGGTAGCCGTACACAGCACGGCAGTTGCGCCGAACTTCTCTACCAGAGCGCCGATGGCTACAACGCACGGCATCAGGTGGCACAGCGGAAGCATTTGCGCTTCATCGAAAATAATCACGCTGTTCGCCAGATTGTGCAGCTTGCGGCACTGTGAGGAACGGTTAGCGTACATCGACTCGAAAAACTGAACGGCGGTTGTGATAACGAGCGGGCTGTCCCAGTTTTCGGCGGCCAGTGCCTTGGGATCGGGATTGCCGTTTTCCTCATCGTTCTCGAACTGTACACCGGAGTGATGCTCGAGTACGTTCTCATCGCCTAAAATACCGCGGAAAACATCGGCATTCTGCTCGATGATGGAGGTGTACGGTACAACATAAATCACACGTTTCATACCGTGCTCAACGGCATGATGCAGCGCAAATGCGAGAGAACTGGTCGTTTTGCCGCCGCCGGTCGGAACCGTAAGCGTGTAAATGCCCTTGGGATTGGCTGCGGCGGAAACGCACGCCCGCAAGATCTGCTGACGCAGCTTGTTCAGCTCGGAAGTCGGGTTGTCCCATTCATTTAGCCTGGCCTGTAAGCGGGTGAGCAGCGTTTCGAGTGAATCTCCGGTGCCGCGCGGCATATCGCCCTGCATGAACTGCTCGGTGTCCAGATAATCCGCATCCACCAGACAGGAGTACAGCATGCGCGTGCGGAATGACTCGGAAAGCGACGGCTTGGTGACCGGACGCTGCGGCAGGCGTACCGGCGGAATGGGGTAACCCGGGTCGAGCGGCGGAATAGCGGGAGTGCCCCACTTTTTTATTCTGCCGGTGAAGGTGGGCGTGCCTTCCGGGTCATTTGTGCTGCCTAAATCCGGCAAACCGCTGTGATGCCCCATGACACAAGCGGCTAAGAGCAGATTGTTTGACAACATGATGTTTCGTGCACCGGCGGTTGCATGATCGACCTTTGGACCATTATCCAGAAGACGATGTTGAAATGCGGCAGTTGCTTTGCCGTCATCGTGGTGAACACCGGCCTCGTGACCTTCAGCTTGTGCACCGAATGCTTCGGCAAACTGCCCGCAGAGCGTGCCGACACCGCGCTCGTGATCGGAGAGAAGCTGATATTCTGTACGTTCAACGCCGTTTTCATTGATCGGACGGGTGTGTGCATAGAATTTTTTATCCATAGCGATCACCTTCTATTGAATTGTTATATACAGTATATAACAGTTAAAGTCCGATAAAAAGTACAACACCCAATATGCCTGCTAAGAAGACCGCCTTGAATTACAGCAAACTGCTGAAAATATCAGTCAAATCCTATAGATTTCGTTGGCTTTATTTGTGCAAAACTGGCAAAACCTCCAGAAAATGAAATTCCTGCAATTCCGAGGTTGACACTGGGGATTGGCTGTGCTATTCTATAACCAACAAATCCAGTAGGGGATCGGAAAGGAGCGAGCAAAATGTTCATCGTAAACGCACGAATGTCGGGTCGAATGTGTATGAACATGCTGTATTATGCTCAGATGCTGCCTGACCGACAGAATACGAAATTACTTTGAATCGTCTTGCCTGACGCTGCGCGTTCTTGCGGATTCATTGTATTTTCTGAAGCGGGGAGCTGCGAGCTTCCCGCTTTTTTTGCGCATTTAAGAGGAATAAGGAGGAATTTTCTTGATAAAATTGTCACATATCTCGAAGGAGTTTGTGAGCGGCAAGCGAACCGTTCATGCGGTGCAGGATGTTTCGCTGACGATTGACAAGGGCGAAATTTTCGGTATGATCGGCTTTTCCGGTGCGGGTAAATCGACGTTGGTGCGCTGCATCAATCTGCTCGAGCGGCCGACCTCCGGCAAGGTGATCGTAGATGGTCAGGATATGCTGTCGCTCTCGGCAAAGGAGCTGCGGCAGGCCCGCAAGAAGATTGGCATGATCTTTCAGCACTTCAACCTGATGCCCTCGCGCACCGTAGCCGGCAACGTAGCGTATCCGCTGCGCGGCAGCGGCCTTTCCAAACAGCAGATCGAGGAAAAAGTACAGCGGTTGCTTGATCTGGTCGGCATCGGCGATAAGGCGGAGGCGTATCCCAAGCAGCTGTCCGGCGGTCAGAAACAGCGTGTAGCAATCGCTCGCGCACTGGCAAACGACCCGAATGTGCTGCTCTGCGATGAGGCTACCTCGGCACTCGATCCGCAGACCACCAAGGCGATTCTGCAGCTGCTCAAGCACCTGAACGAAACCCTCGGCATCACAGTCGTTATCATCACTCACGAAATGGCGGTCGTCAAGGAGATCTGCCACCGCGTAGCCGTTATGGAGCACGGCAAGGTGGTCGAGTCCGGCGAGGTGTTCAACATTTTCGCCAACCCGAGAGAGGACATCACCAAGAACTTCATCCACACGACCTCCAATCTCCGCAAGATCGAAGACCTCATCGCGGAGGATTCGCCGGTCGTCAAGCTCAATCCGGGCGAGCTTATCGTGCGCCTGAGCTACATTCAGCGCAATGTATCCGAGCCGCTCATCTCGACGGTATCGCGCAAATTCGACATTGTGCTCAACATCATCTTTTCCGATATCGCCATCGTGCAGAATGCACCGATCGGCGGCACGGTAGCCATTATCAGCGGCAGCCGCGATCAAATCACACAGGCAATCGCTTATCTCAGTGAGAAAAACGTAGGAGTGGAGGTCATCAAGGATGCAAGAGTTTCTGAATAACATCATTCCGAACGTGATGGCAAAGCTGCCGGACTTCTATGCAGCCATCGGCGACACGCTGCTCATGGTGGTCTGGTCGGGTGCGATCTCGTTCGTGCTCGGTCTGACACTGGGCGTGCTGATCACGGTCACCAAGCCGGGCGGCATTCTGGAAAACAAAATCGTCTATCAGATTCTGGACAAGCTGGTCAGCCTGTTCCGTTCCATCCCGTTCATCATCCTGCTGACGTGGGTAATGCCGGTCTCCCGTGCAATTATGGGTACGGCAATCTATGTTCGGGGTGCAATCGTTCCGCTGGTATTCGGTGCGGTGCCGTTCTTCACCCGTCAGGTGGAAAGCGCACTCGCAGAGCTTGATCCGGGTCTGATCGAAGCGGCGCTCTCGATGGGCTCCACACCGCTGGAGATCATCTTCCGCGTTTACCTGAAGGAAAGCGTTGCCGCCATCGCGCGCGGCACGACGATCACGGCCATCAGCCTGCTGAACCTGACCGCAATGGCGGGTGTCGTCGGCGCAGGCGGTCTGGGCGACTTCGCTATCCGTTACGGCCACGACCGCAATATGCTGGACGTTACCAACGTCACCGTGCTGGTCCTCGTCATCATCGTTTGCATTATGGAGTTCGCTGGCGGCAAGGTCGTCAAGAAGAACACGCACTAAGGAGTGTCTGACATGAGTATTTCCAATCGCAAAGTTGTTATCGTGGGCGCGGGCCATGTCGGCTCCCACGTTGGCTATGCCCTTATTTCCCAGAGCCTTGCGGACGAGATCGTCTACATCGACTCCGACCACGCAAAGGCAGTCGCACAGGCGCTCGACCTGACCGATGCGACCAACTATCTGCCGGTCCGCACCAAAGTCATCGCCGGTGATTACAGCGATGCAAAGGACGCGCAGATCATGATCATCTCGGCGGGCCCGCTGCCGACCGGCAATCAGACCCGTATGGATACGCTGGGTCAGACCATTGCCATTTTGAAGGATGTAACAAAATCCATCAAAGAATCCGGTTTTGACGGCATTATCGTCAATATCTCCAATCCGGCGGACGTTATCACGCATTACATCCAGCACACGCTGAACTGGGCGCCGGAGCGCATCTTCTCCACCAGCACTACGTTGGACTCCGCAAGACTGCGCCGCGCGATCGCGCAGGAGATCGGCATTGACCAAAAATCCATCACCGCTTACGCGCTCGGCGAGCACGGCGAAAGCCAGATGGTCGCATGGTCGGCTGTCACCATCGCGGGCAAGCCGCTTTCCCAGTGGCGCGAGGAGTATCCGGACACCTTCGGCAAACTCGACCTGGATGCGCTTGCTGACGCAGGCCGTGAAGGCGGCTGGACCATCCTGCGCGGCAAGCAGTGCACCGAGTTCGGCATCGGCGCTTCTGCCGCAGAGGTCGTTCGCGCCATCTTCTACAACGAGAACCGCGTTCTTTCGGTTTCTGTTCTGTTGGACGGCAAATACGGTCAGCACGATGTGTACGCCAGCGTGCCCGCTATCGTGGGTCGCGACGGCATCGCAGAGATCATCGAGCTGCACCTGACTCCCGAGGAGCAGGAGAAGTTCAACGCATCCTGCAAGACCATGAGCGAGAATTATCAGCTGTCGCTCACTCTCTAACATCAGTCAATTAAAAAATTCACATCATAAACGGAGGTAATCCCAATGAAGCTCAAAAGAATCATCGCACTGTCCTTGTCCGCAGCAACCCTCGCCCTGTCTCTGACCGCCTGCGGCGGCTCGAGCAGCGCAGCTTCCGATAATGCACAGGCATCCGACAGCAATTCCGGCGATGCTGTAACCGTAAAGCTCGGCGTAGTCGGCAGCATCTACGAGGATCTGTGGACCCCGGCCAAGGAAAAGCTGGCTGACGAGGGCATCGACCTTGAGTTCGTACAGTTCTCGGACTACGTTACCCCGAACAATGCACTCGCTAACGGCGAGATCGATCTGAATGCTTTCCAGCACCGTATTTACCTGCAGAGCGAGATCGACAACTACGGCTACGAGATCGAGAATATCGGCAATACCTTTATTATCCCGTTGAACCTGTACTCCGACAAGGTTAAGTCGGTTGATGAGCTTAAGGACGGCGACACCGTAGCCATTCCGGACGATGTAACCAACGGCGGCCGTGCCCTCAAGGTTCTGGAAGCAGCGGGCCTGATCAAGCTGAAGGACAGCGCAGAGTTCAACCCGACCATCGACGACATCGAGACCTACAACACCAAGATCACCATCGAGGAGCTGAAGGCTAACGTAATCCCGTCCACGCTGGCTGACGTTACCGCAGCTGTCGTAAACGGCAACTACGCACTGGATTTCGGCCTTAAGACTGAGGACGCCATCTACAAGGATGACCAGCTGGACATCGAGGAGTACTGGAACCTGATCGCAGCGCGTTCCGCTGACCTCGAGGATGCGGACAAGCTGGAGACCTACAAGAAGGTCGTAGCAGCGTTCCAGTCCGATGAGACCGAGAAGGTATTCAACGACCAGTTCGGCGGCTACTTCATCAAGGCAGGCTGGGATCAGGATCTGCTGGCAGACAAGTAATTCATAATCGTTCCCAATGCCGCCGGAAAGCACCGGCGGCATTTTCGGCAGGAGGAAACAGCAATGGAAGTAAGCAAACAGGCTTTGCAGAACATCATTTCGGATGAAGACCGTCTGCTTTTCGCAGAAAATATTCCGGCGGAATACCTGAGCGATGCGCTCGGCCGCCGCACAGGCACGGCAGACGCGCTTGTGTTCGCGCGCTCGACCGAGGAGGTCAGCGGCGTGCTCCGGTACGCCAACGAAAACGCCATCCCGGTCACGCCGCGCGGCGCGGGAACCAATCTGGTGGGCTCGACAATTCCGCTGTTCGGTGGTATCATTCTGGATGTATCCCGCATGAACCGCGTGCTCGAGCTGGACCGCGACACGATGACGGTCACCGTCGAGCCGGGCATGCTGCTCAAAGATCTGCAGGCCTATGTTGAGGAGCACGGTCTGTTTTACCCGCCCGACCCGGGCGAAAAGGCCTCGAGCATCGGCGGCAACATCAGCACCAACGCGGGCGGTATGCGTGCGGTCAAGTACGGCGTAACACGCGACTATGTGCGCGGGCTGGAGGTTGTCCTTGCGGACGGTACGGTGCTGAAAGTCGGCGGTAAGCAGGTGAAGGACGCGAGCGGACTGTCGCTCAAGCACCTGCTCATCGGCTCGGAGGGCACGCTGGCGGTTATCACCAAGTGCCTGCTGCGCCTTCTTCCCAAGCCGGAGACCACGGTGAGCGTGCTCGTTCCGTTTGCTGACCTCGGCACGGGCATCCGCAGCGTGCTGACCATCCTGCAGGCGAATGCCAACCCGACCGCAGTCGAGTTCATGGAGCGCAAGGTCGTAGCCCTCGGTGAGAGCTTTTCCGGCGTGCAATATCCGCGTCCGGATGCCGGTTCGTACATTCTGCTGACGTTTGACGGTCACGAGAGCGAGGTCAACGCGAATATCGAGCGCGTGCGCCGCCTTGCGCTTGACAACGGTGCCATCGACTATATCGTGCTCCGCAGTGCCGAGCAGGCGGCGGACATCTGGAAGGTGCGCGGTGCGCTCGTCATGGCGGTCGAGGCCGTGTCCGAGCAGGAGCCGGTGGACATCGTGGTGCCAATCAGCCACACGGCGGATTTCGTTCGCTACATCAACGAGCTGGAAGCATCCTCAGGCGTGCGTATGATCGCGTTCGGCCATGCGGGTGACGGCAACGTGCATCTGTGCGTGGTGCGTGACGGCCGCGACCAGCAGACATGGGAGCGCGAGCTGCACGAAAACATGGAGCAGGCCTACGCCAAGGCGTATTCCTACGGTGGCGTAGCATCGGGTGAGCACGGCATCGGCATTTCCAAGCGGCCGTATTTCCTGCGGGAAACTGCGGAGGAGAATCTTGCCGTGATGAACACGATCAAGAACGCTCTCGACCCGAAACATACACTGAACGACCAGAAATCTTACATTGTGGGAGGAAAATAACCATGCAGAGCTTATCTGAGCGCACCGCCGGCTTTACCGATTCGGTCATCCGCCGTATGACGCGCGTTTCCATGCAGTATGATGCGGTAAACCTGTCGCAGGGTTTCCCGGACTTTGAGCCGCCGAAGGAGCTGCTCGACCGTCTGGCGCAGGTGGCCTACGAGGATTACCACCAGTATTCCATTACCTGGGGTTCGCAGAACTTCCGTGAGGCGCTGGCCGCCAAGCAGACCTATTTCATGGGCCGAAGAATCGACCCGAACACCGAAATTGTCACGACCTGCGGCAGCACCGAGGCGATGATGGCTGCGATGATGACAGTCACCAATCCGGGCGATAAAGTCATCATTTTCTCCCCGTTTTACGAGAACTACGGCGCGGACACCATCCTGTCCGGCGCAGAGCCTATCTATGTGCCGCTCGTGCCGCCGGATTTCCACTTTGATGCGAACGTGCTTGAGGACGCGTTCCGTCAGCACCCGAAGGCCATCATCCTGTGCAACCCGTCCAATCCGTGCGGCAAGGTGTTCACCCGCGAGGAGCTGGAGATTATCGCGTCTCTCGCGGAGAAGTACGATACCTACGTTATCACCGACGAGGTGTATGAGCACATCGTATTCGCGCCGAACAAGCACACCTATTTTGCCACCCTGCCGGGCATGTGGGAGCGCACGCTGTCGTGCTCGTCGCTCTCCAAGACGTACTCGGTTACCGGCTGGCGACTGGGTTATATCATTGCCCCGCCGGAGATTATCGACCGTGCAAAAAAAGTACATGACTTCCTGACTGTCGGCGCAGCAGCACCGCTGCAGGAGGCCGTTGTTACCGGTCTGAAGTTCGGTCAGGACTACTACGACGACCTGCAGGCCAAGTACACGCACAAAAAGGATCTGTTCCTAAAGGGTCTGGACGATCTCAAAATCGCCCATACCGACCCGCAGGGCGCGTACTATGTTCTGCTTGATATTGCCGAGTTCGGCTACGAGAGCGATCTTGCGTTCTGCGAGGATCTGGCGCATTATGTCGGCGTAGGCGCGGTTCCCGGATCGAGCTTTTTCCGTGAGCCGGTCAACAACCTGATTCGCCTGCATTTTGCCAAGAAGGACGAGACGCTGCTCGATGCACTCAACCGTCTGGAAGGTCTGCGTGATAAGATCAAACCGAAACACCGATAAACAGGAGGAAAAGCCGTCATGGATGTAAAGAAAGCCGCAGCGGAAACGAAGGACTACATCGTATCCATCCGTCGGGAATTTCACCGGCACCCGGAGCTGAGCCTGCAGGAATTCCGCACGGCACAGCGCATTGAGGAGGAACTGGACAAGTTCGGCATTCCGCACACGCGCGTAGGCGTAACCGGCGTGCTCGGCACGCTGAAGGGCGCAAAGGACAACGGAAAAGTGCTGGTTCTGCGTGCGGATATCGACGCGCTGCCCATTGAGGAGACGCATGAGTGTGCATACCGTTCGGAGAATGCAGGCGTCATGCACGCCTGCGGTCATGATGCGCACGCGGCCTGCCTTCTGGGTGCCGCGAAAATCCTGTCGGAGAACAGAGATGCGTTCAGCGGAAAGGTCCGTTTTGTGTTTCAGCCGGGTGAGGAAATCGGAAAAGGCGCAAAGCCGTTTGTCGCAGCCGGTGTGCTGGAGGGTGCCGAGCGCGTGTTCGGTCTGCATACCGCGTATGATTTGGAGGCAGGCACGGTAGGACTCAAACCGGGCATCAACAACGCCGCAGTCGATCATTTCCGCATTCATGTGCACGGTAAGTCTACGCACGTTTCCACGCCGCATCTGGGCGTGGATGCGCTGTATATCGCCAGCCAGATTGTTGTGGCAGTGCAGGGACTGGTTACGCGCCGCACTTCACCGACCGAGCCGGTCATCATCGGCATCGGCAAGCTGAACGCGGGCACGACCTACAACGCCGTGGCAGCATTTGCTGAAATGGAGGGCACAACGCGCACCATTTCGCAGGAGAGCCGCGACCGCGTTCGCGCACAGGTCAGTGAGACCGCGCAGAGCATCGCTGCGCTGTACGGCGGCACGGCGGAAATCGAGTGGACGGACTTTGCCGCTGCGCTCGTCAATGACCCGCAGGTGTGCGAGGAAGCTGCTCAGGTCGTGGACGAGCTGCTCGGAGAAGGACACGTTGTCACCGACCGTGAGCTGTCGCTCAGCGGCGACAATTTTGCCGAGTTTGAGCTGTATAAGCCGGGCGCGTATGCGTATCTCGGCACCGGCAATCAGGATTTTCCGCACACGATGATCACCAACCATAACGGCGGCTTCGATGTGGACGAGAATGCACTTGTGACCGGTGCCGGTCTGTATGTCGGGTATACAGTCGCGCGGCTTGGATAAAGCAAAACGCTCAGCTATCAAACGATAGCTGAGCGTTTTGCTTTTGAAATTACAGTTTTGAACTTACATCCCGCACTCAAGTCCGTTATACCGTGTTACTACAAACGGATAGCTGAGTGTCTCCGGCTGGATGCCAAGCTGCCGCAGACCGGCGCACAAATCCTCGACAACCTGCATATCGTGATCACGCTGCGCAACGGACAGTTTCATTTTATCTCCATACGACGAGATCAGCAGCGCAAACGGCTGCACGGCGCACGGCAGGATTGCGCCGTAATCGAGTACATACGGACGGCAGCTTTCCGGCAGGGCGAACCGGCCGACGTTGGTAATGAGGAAACTGTCCTCGAGCACAAAATCAGTCGTGACCTTCTGTGCCGCCTGCATTTTCTCTGCGAGCGGCATATCTGCCTCATGCAGCGATTCACAGCGGTCTGCGGCGGCTTTTGCACGATAGAGCAGCTGTTCGCGCTGCATCTGATCCTTCAAAAACGCCTTCGTGCGCCGGAACACCTCGTCATTCGGCAGATCGCGGTATTCCGGAAAATACGGCAGATCGATGAAGCAAATAAAATACCGCGTGGTAAGCGTCGGCAGCAGCGGACGCAGATCGACCGGAATCTCCGCGATAACCGGCTTGTCCGTTCCGCCGAACTTATCATCAAACGCTTTCATCATCAGCGGAGCCAGTACAGACAGCGGACTGACGCCGATGGACTTTGCGTAATCGTGCAGCTGCGAAAACGGGAATGTCACCTCGGTGACGACCTCGGAGCCGTCAGCGCCCCACTGTACCTCGGGGGCATGAACAGCCTCCGGCTTTTTCCAGATGCCATCCGGCGAAAATTCACGGTCTGCCAGCTGCTCGTAGCCGTTTGCGCTCTCCTCGGGAGACCAGCGGGTATCCATGCCGCGCACAGAGCCGTCATTCTCAACCGGGAAACCGCAGTTTTTCAGGTACTGGAACAGTACACAGCGGATAAACTCCTCGAATCCGCGTCCATCCGAGATAGAGTGCTGATACTCCATATAGATGGTCTTGTCGTGGTAGCCGACGAGAAATAAGTATCCGTTCGTATCCTTGGAGCCGATGGTGTAGCGGGTGGATACGCCGTCGAACGGCAGCACTACGGCGGGCTGCACGTTTCGGCGATAGCGGAACGCAGTTTCGGTCGGCTCGGCGGTCAGCATCATGTGCGGAAAGCGCAGCAGTGCCTGCTCAACGGCTTCGCGCAGCTTGTCCGGGCGCACTTTATCGCGCATGCGGATGGTGTGGCGCGGCACACAGGCGACGGTTTCATGGGTGTTATACAGGAAGATTTTTGCATAGCTGTCCGTGCGGAGCAGCGGGTCATTCATGGTCATTATAGCATTCTCCTCAAAGCATAATCCGGCGCATCTTATATGGTAATTTCAGTATATCACCCTGCAACGACGTTGTAAATCAAAATGAGTCGAATTTGCACAGTATTATGCAAATATAGAATATGATGTACGATATAATGAGCCGCGAGCCTGAAAATACTTGCGATTCGGTTGGCAGAGTATATCACGCCGGAGAAGCTGACATATGAGCATGGAATTTCTGCCGCGGCTGTTCGATTCGTTCTCGCGTGAGCGTATTCCGTGTGAGAAGCAATAAACAAGCGACACCATTTGGCAGTTGGTGTCGCTTGTGTGCGTCTTCAGGCGCTGTCGGTATTGTCTGCCCTTACAGGGCGGTTGTTCATACCACATCCGTTGTGCGGTATGGATCGGATGGGATTACTGGTCGGTGTAGCGGCTGAGGATAACCGCTACCTGAGCACGGGTTGCGGTGCCGTTCGGCACGAGCGTGGTCGGGGTAACGCCGGTTACCAGACCGTTGCCGTTCGCCCAGCTCATTGCTTCAGCAGCCCACGACTCGACAGAAGCCGCGTCTGCGTAGCCATCGAGTGCTGCGCTGCCCTGCGGCGTATGACCGCGATAGGTATCGTAGCGGTACAGGATGGCCGCCAGCTGCTGACGGGTGATCAGCGTATCCGGCTGGAATCTGCCGTCCGTGAAGCCGTTGACGATGCCGTTTTCGGAGGCCCATGCGATGGCTTCCGCGTACCACTTGCCGTCCGCCACATCGGTGAACTGTGCGGTGGAAGCGGCCTTGCTGCCGCTCATGCGGTAGAGTACCTGAACCAGCATTGCGCGGGTCATGCCGTCATCCGGACCGAACTTAGTCGCGGTCAGGCCCTTGAACCAGCCGTTCTCGAGTGCGGTGTTGACCTCGTTGTAGAACCACTTGCGCAGGTTGACATCGGAGAAGTCGCTGCTGTACTCGTGAGTGATAACGAAGGTGGAGAAGTGGGTGGTCTTAAAGGTAGCCTTTCCGGTCGCTGCATCATAAATGACAGGCAGCTTTTCAAACGAGCCGTCCTCAGCAAGATAGTATGCAACCAGATGATCGGCGTTCTCGCCGCTCTTGAGGCTGTATGCCACAGAAATCGCAGCCGTGCCGTTCAGCGCGTGAACACGGGTTGCAGTGCCGTTTTTCGGCTGTACCTGCGCGGAAATGTTCAGGATGGTGCTGTTCTTCGGCAGGTATTTGCGCTGTGCGTCAGTCAGGGAGGACTTGTCAGCGGAAGCGAGCGAAATACTTGCCATACCGTCAGCCTGTGCGGCGCTGCCGAGTGCGGTCAGCGTCTCACGGTCGAGTGCAACCGTGCCGTTCGGCAGGGTAAGCACTGCACCGTTCTTTGCACCGGCGAGAGCAGCTACCACATCGCCGGTGAGCGATACCGCGCGTACGGTGGAGTCTGCGGACAGATCAAGCGTCAGCGAATCCTTGCCGGAAACCGCAGTCAGCTTGGAGCTGTCGGCAGAAACCGCTGCGGTGCCGTTCTTTACCGAAACCGTTGCGGGAATCTTGGTGCCGTCCGGTGCAGTGATGGAGGACGAGCCGTTGTCGGACGGAGCAGGTGCAGCACCGCCGCCGCCCGCTCCACCGCCGCCGCCTGCACCGCCGCCGCTGCTCGGCTTGGCGGCAAAGGCTGCGGTGACAGTAACGTCATTTGCCGGCATGGTGAAGGTGTAGGTCAGGGTGGACGCGGAAACCGTCTTGTCGAGTGCGGTCTCCGGTGCCAGCGTCAGGGTTTTCAACTGATAGCCGCCTGCGGGTGTTGCAGTGAGCGTTACCGTGTCGCCGGCCTTGGCGCGTGCCGCAGAAGCGGAAACGCTGCCGTTTTCGGCCTTATTGGCCGTGATTGCGTAGGTCTTGTGGAACAGATTGTCGGTGTTGACCGCCAGAGCTTCTGTTACGTTGCGGATAACCGCTTCAAAGCTGCTGTCCTTCTCGGTGACGGAAACAACGGCATTCGGAGCCGCCTTCTCGAGTTCAGACTTAATTTCTTCGGCGGTGCCGACACAGTTTGTGCTCGGCGTGAGCGTCAGCTTGACCGTGCCGTTCTTGCGAACCTGAGCGGATGTGCTGTTGACTGCACCGGTGTCGGTTGGCTGAATCGGTGTGGTGTAGGTGAAGTTGCCGGTGCCGTTCGTGCCGGTGATTGCTGCGTTGTACTGCTCAAGGTCGGTGAAGTGAACGCGGATGGTCTGGTTGGCATCGAGTGTGTGAATATAAATTGGATCGACAAGATTTACACCATCAACCTGTACAGCAGCATCGTTTTCTGCTGCGGTAATGTCACCCTGGGTAACCGTCCACTTTTCGACCATCTTTTGGGTGTTTGGTGCTGCAGTGAAGGTGATTTCACTGCTGTTCGGCTGCTTGGTCTGAGAGTCAATCGCGGTGTCGTCAATCTTGGCGGTCAGATGGCCGTTCTCACCAACGGTGCCGAAAGTAAGCTGATAGCTTGCCGTAACCTTAAAGTATACGGTTGCAGTAATATTCTTGTCCGCACGGATTTTGCCTTCCGGATTGGTTTTGGAGTTTCCGGCAGTCTTTTTGCCGTTTACTTCCCACTGTTCAACCTGATAGCCAGTCTTCGGCGCTGCATGGAAGGTGATTTCCTCATCCTTATAAATGGTTACGCCTTCTGCAGGCATAGCCTTGGTCTCAACTTCCTTGCCGTAGATATCATACAGCGTGTATTTTACGGTGCCGTTGCCGGCCGCAGCGGTAGCCTTGGCGGTGTAGGAATCGCTCTGGGCAAATTCAGCGCTGATGGACAGATCGCCGGCCAGTTCGCTGATGGTGTAGGTGCCGTTGGGCTTTGCCGTAGCGTCAGTACCGTTTACAACCCAATTCTTGAAATGCCAGCCGCGGTCTGCGCGTGCCTGCAGCTCAACCTTGCTGCCGCCGGGAATCTTGGACAGATCGTCCACAGCTTTGCCGTCTACGGTTGCAATGATCGTGCCATGCTCCATTTCCGGTGTTGTAATCGCAAATGCGGCACGGTCGGTCTTGAGCGAAACCTTGGTATTCTCAGTGATGGGGAAGGTATAGCTGCCGTCAGCGTTGAGCTTTCCTGCTTCAACAGCCTTGCCGTTCACCTGATAGGTCTCGCCCGTGGCGGCAGCATAGCCTGCCTTGGGCGCTACCGTAATCTTTGTATCGCCGGTAACGCTTTCGCCGCTCTTGAGAGGCTTGGTGAGCGTCTTGGAGGTATCGTTCGGATCAACCGTCTGATAGCTTGCGGTCAGTTCACCTTCCAGCGTCAGCGTGTAGCTGTCGCGCTCAAATACGGCAGCCAGATCAATATCCTGCACGCCAACCTCAACAGAGAGCGTGTTGGAGCCGTTATCGTGCGGGGTGCCGGACGGATAACTGTTTGCACCGCGTTTCGTGAGAATCCACTGCTTGAAGTGCCAGCCGGTGTTCGGCGTTGCGGTGAAGTTGAACTTTGCACCGCTGGCAATGTAAGCCGGGAAGTTCTTGAGGCTTTCGGAGCCATCTTCATCCGTGCATTTGAGTGTACCGCCCTGCTTATTCTGAACGGAAGCATTCAGTTTGGTATTGGTGGTCTTGAAGTAAACCAAAACAGATGCCGGTTTTGCAAGGGTCTTGATGGTAACCGAGCTCTTCTCCTTGCTGTCCTCGATTTCCTTGCCGTCATAGGTCCAGTAATCGACAGCATAACCTGCATCCGGCACAGCCGTCAGAGTAACATCGGTGTTGGCAGTGAAGCTGGAGATTGTACTGCCGTCATCCGCCTTGCCGGCGTTCAGACCTGCAGTAATGATCGACGCAGAACCGACAGAGTGCTTGTTTGCGCCTTCACCGAAGTCCTCAGCCTTGAGGGTCAGGATGTAAGTCAGGCCGTTTACCGTGTAAACACCGGGGATAAAGGTGAATTCATAGTTGTTGTACAACGTTTTGCTGGTTTTAGCGGTCGTGCACGGAGAAACCGTGTAGTTGCTGGGCGCAATGTTCGGCGCGAGCGGTACCGTATTGCCTGCGGTGTTGACTGCGGTATAGTCAAGGTGCAGAGCATCAATCTCATCAGCAGTCATGTTTTTCGTGTCTGCCGCGAGAGAAAGCTGTTTCGAGTCGGTAGGATTAACCTTATCCTGTGCAACGCCGTCCTTCGGAGTAACAACACGCAGCGTAACGGCACGCTGAACAACGGTAAACTTAGTTTCCGCAACCGGCTTGGTTTCGCCGTTTACATAAGCATACAGCGTATAAGTGCCGACATTCAGCGGATTGGTCAAATCCTGCTGTGTTTTCGAACCGGAAACTGCATACTTGAAGGTCGCGTTATTGACCTTCTGCAGACCATGCGTATCTTTACTCATGCGGGAGAGCGACGGCGTTACCGTATCGCCGTAGGTGAAGCGGGTGACGCTGTTGTTATTATTGCCGTTGGTGAGCGTCAGCTGATAGCCGGTCGCGTTCTCGCCAACGAGAACCATCTGGCCTTCCGCGTTGCTCATATCCTTGAATACATAGCTGCCCGGATAATACGGGGTAACCGTGTAAGCACCGTCTGCGGGCACGACAACGTCCTTGGTGGCCACGCCATTGGCGCCAATCTCTGCGGCAACCGTGGTAGAGAAGTCCGTGCCGCGAATCAGGAAGCTGAGCGTGCCGGTCGGGATGGTGGAGGTAGCAGACGCGGAACTCATTTTAGCATTGATGTGCAGCGTGCGGTCAAACTGAGCAGTGTTGTCTTTTTGTACATTCTCTGCCGTAACATTCAGCTCACACTTGGGCGTGCGCTTGCTGTACTGTGTGGTAATCTCAGGCGAGTAAGCGGAAATGCTGTACTCGGTCTTGGAGGTGTTATCGTAGTAAAGCACATTCAGACGGCAGCGGTAAGTTCCCTTGTCGGCAGAACCGGCGTTTTCGATGCTTAGCGTATCGGAAACGCTGCCGGCAATCTCGGTCCAGGAACCATTGTTCAGCTTCTGCCACTGATAGCTTACGCTGTTGTACTTGCCGCCGTCCGGATTTTTATTGTCTCCGTTATACTTAACCGTTGCGGTTGCCAGAGAATCCGGATAGATCGGCAGAACCGTCTGCTTCTCCTTGCCGTCAATCGTTACCGAAATATCGGGATAGCCTGCTGTGGTCTTGGTGCGGCAGGTCAGCGGTTCGCTGTAAATGCTGTTGCGCTGCTGCTCAGCCTTGTTGTTGTTGCGGGTCTGAATCTGATACTCATACTCGGTATAGGGAGACAGGTTCTTATCCGTGTAGCTGAAGGTGTAGGTGCCGTCATCGTGACGCTCACCATCGGTGAACGGCACAAATGCGAGTTCCTTGCGTCCGGAGCCGTCCGGGAAGTTGTAGTAGCGGTACAGCTGGAAACCGGAAACGATCTTGTCGTACGTCCACGTCAGGGTGACGGAATCATTGGTGGTTGCCGCAACATCCTGCTCAAAATCGTCCGGCAGCGGAGACGGAGCCTGCGGCTCGGTTACCGCGTAGGTAACAACCGGGAACGCCTGATTGCCGCTGCGGTAGTTGTAGCAGAAAATACGCCAGTTCATGCCGTAGCCGTATGGTTTTGCTTCGATCGGCATGTTCTGCAGCGAACCGGAGAACGAGCCGCCTGCGGTGTTGACCGATACCTTGCCGGCAGAGTGTTCCGAACCTGCCACAACGCCTGCGGTTACGCCGCCTGCGCCTGCACCGGCTTTGGTTTCGATAGAGGTGGTGTTGGTGTAGTTTTTGCTGTCCGAGGTGGAGAAGCTGATTTCCTGCGTGATGCCGGAGCCGCCGCCTGCCGCGGTGAAGTCAACCTTAGCCGGCTTGCCTTCATAAGCCTTGGAACCTGCATATTCCTTGGTCGGATAGCTGGACGGATCACCGATCGTATGCGTCAGCACGCTGCCCGAAATGGATGGCAGAACGCTGTAATCTTCGGCAATGTTTTCGTAGTCGGACAGGTCGATCAGACCGATCGAGGCTTCGTGCGGGATGGAAACGGTGGAGGTTACTTCCGTGTATTTGCCTGTTCCATCCGGGATGTAGGAGGTGTACTCGTAAATCTCCATCGGGATGGAATAGAACGCCACTCTGTCCTCGCCGGAGGTTGTCTCGTAGGTGATGGACTGCTCGAGCGAGGAGGTGTGCTCGGTCTCGTAGGTGAAACCGGAGGTAAAGGCGGCTTCCGCCTCAACGCTGCCGATCTTAACGCCGAATACCGAGAATTCCTGCTCAAAGGAGACGTATGCGCCGACCGAGATGGTAGAGGAGGAGCTGGTGCCGTTCTCGGTGCCCTTCATGCTCGAGTAGGTGGTGGAGGACTCGGCATAGTTGCCGGACAGGTCATCACGGTCGAGCAGATCGGAGAAGTACGGAGGCGAAGCCAGTACCGCCAGAACCTGCGGGTCGGAGTAGGTGTAATAGTGCTTGCCGGTGTAGGTCATGTAGCTGGTATCGTCGTCTGTGTTGGCGAGACAGAGCGTGTACGAGCTGTTGACATCGGTTTTTACCGGCTGAGAGCCGTCAAACAGGTTGACGGTCGAAAGGGTGGTTGTACCGGGAGTACGCTTGTTGTATGTGGAGTTTGTTTCCTTGTTTACAGTATCGTATGTACCGGTGAACGCCCAGTAGGAGGAGCGAATCTTGAACAGCTTGTGCAGCCAGTTTTTGTAGTAGTAGCGGAGCTCGTAATGCGGAACCTTACCGTCTACCGTGTACTTATCAGACTGCTTGTTCTCATCCTTGGACATAGTCTGCGTCAGGGTGAACAGCGTACCCGAACCTGCGGTGTTGTTGTTTGCATCCACCGCGGTGGTCACAGAGCCTGCGGATGCATCGTACTCAACGTAGTCCTCGCCTGGCATAGCAGACGTATTGTTGTCAAGCGCTTGCTTGATATTCAGACCGTTCTCATCGCAGGAGACAACAAGGCTATCAAAGTACAGCAGATCACTGGTTTTGCCGTTATCGGCTTTTTCACCTGCGGTCGGACGGGAGATGATAGCTGTATTGGCCGGACACAGCGGCAGAGAACGGAAGGTATCGTTGTGCTTTGCCATTGCACCGTAGATGTACTCGCCTTTATCGTTCTTTGCAAACAGATCAAAATTCTTAGAGACAGACGGCTTGAAGGTGACGCCGTTCCATGCGTACAAGCCTACATAGCGCGTGTTCTGCTTATTTGCCTTGAGGTCGGCATCCGACTGAGCCGCCAGAATCAGCGTTTTGCCGCCGCCGGTCATATCGCCGAAGGCGAAGGATGCGCGGACCAGATTGCTGCCCTCATAGGTCAGCGGGAATTCCTGCGAGCTCTGCAGCATGTGCGCGCTCGTGGAGCCGAACATTACAACGGCACGCGAGCCTGCGTTCTGCTGCGGACCGTAGTAGTAACCCCAGGTGCAGGCGAGATCGTCTACGCCGTCCTGGTTGACGTCACCGCTGACGAGAGAGATCATGTTGGAAACGACACTGCCCTCACGGAAGAAGTACGTCCACGCCTGTCTCCAGTTAGAGGGATGGGAGTAATCTTCAGTCTGCAGGTCGTAAATCTCAATGCGGGAATTGCCGACCTCCGGCACATAGACCGCAACCTCGTCCTTACCGTCGTTGTCCCAGTCGCCGGTAGCTACCTGCAGGTAGTTTTTCAGCTGATACGGGTTTTCTGCGAAGTTTTCGACCTTTTTGGCGGTCGTGCTGCCTTCATCGCTGGTGTCGGTCAGATTCGGGTTGCCGATTTCCTTGCTGGTGTCCAGCAGCGTGATCGGCTTGCCGTACTTGCCGGATTCAGCATCGCCGAATCGCAGGTACAGACCGCCTTTTGCGCTCAGGTCACCGGCGTAAACCATGACCGTCTGCGAGGACTTGGCGTCACTGCTCGAGGTGAAATGGCCTGCGGCCACGTCTGCCATGGCGTAATCGGTACCATCCTGCAAATCGGTAGTAGCATTGGTCATGCCGGTCAGATAGCCCTTGGTGGCATAGCCGCCATTGTCCTTGCTGCCCACCGGGAACTGTGCGTATGTGCCGGTAGAGGTGGTTTTACCCTTGGAGATTTCCTTGGAATTGGTTTTAGCCGTCAAAAACTGCTGAGCCTTGGTAGATGTGTTATCATCATTGCCGTACAGCGTGCTCTGCAGCTTGTTATCCTTATCGTTGGATGCGGAAGTGCTCTTTGCACAGCTTTCTGCGTCGGCCTTGGTTCCCATACTGATGGTATCCGACGGCAGAACATCACTTGTCAGACCAACGGTATACAGCTCGTACACCGGCGTAACCTTGATGGTATTGCGCCCGTATGGGTTGCTGGGGTCGTTGGCATTAAAGCCGTCGGGCGCTTTGCTCGAATCAATACCGAGCGCCGCAAGCGCGTCCGAGCTGCCGGTATCCGCCGCCGCTGCGCGGATATCAAGCGGGCCGCCTATGCCGGCGATAAGAGCCAGTGCCAGAGCAAGGCTTATGCCGCGTTTGAATTTCATGGTATATTCCTCCTTTTCCAATTCTGCGGTGCGGTGGAACGAGCCGCGCCTGCAGAAAAGAGACTGAAAATTGCCTGCGTTTATCATAGCAGCTTTGCAGCCTGCTGTGCGGTCGGGCACACGAAATGTCCGATTTTCGACACGAAATACACCGATAGGAAAAATAGAGTGAACTACGCGTAAATTCTGCAAAAAATGACACACAATCCACAGAAGTTATCAACAGGCTGTGGATAAAATGCGGTAAAAAAACACCCCGGTTTTGTCAGGTGACAAAACCGGGGTGAAAGGCGCCTGCGCTGCTTTTCCGCTTGTGCGCTGCGGCGGCTGCCATAGCCTGGCACCCTTGCATTCCGCTGAAACGGGTTGCGCCTGTATTTTACCGCGTTTGCAGTATCAAGGAAGGGGAAAAGATGACGAATGATTTTGGACAGGGGGGTTAAAGCAGCTCGCGCAGCCTGTCCGCAATGAGCCTGCCGAGCACGGCGTGCTCCTCTGCGGTCAGATGAATCTGGTCCGAGCACTTTGCCGCCGTGACAGCCGAGCTGTCCAAGAAGGCGCAGCCGTACTTTTCCGTCAGTGCGCGGAACCGTGCGGGCAGAGCACGGATGAGTGCGGCACTGCTTTCGTTTGCGCGTATGCTGCTCGAGCAGGCAGACATCATGCAGAAGCACTTCGGCGTGGGCAATAAGCGCGTGCCAAAGTTCTGCGTGTCATGTCAGTACTATTCGTTCGCGGTAAACGCATTCGTCGAGGTTGTCAAGGAGTGCGACGCGGACCGGTACGGTTTTATCCTGCGGGAAACACAGACCGGAAGTGTATCACGCTCGATGAACTGAAACCTTATCCGTATCTGATTTTTGAGCAGGGAGACCGCAATTCCTTTTATTTTTCCGAGGAACTGCTCAGCATGCTCGATATGCCGAAAACCATTCAGGTCCGCGACCGCGCAACACTGTTCAGTCTGGTGATCGGACTGAACGGCTTTACGGTCAGCTCGGGCATTATCGACCGCAAGCTGAACAGTCCGAGCATTATCGCGCGGCCGCTCAAGATGGAAGGCAGCATGCGCATCGGTCTCATCCGCAAGAAAAACGTGGTATTTAGCCGCTATGCGACCTCCTATGTGAAGGCACTGAAAAAGCAACTGTCTATAGATTGAAGCTGTGAAGGGTTGCGAATAAGACGTATTTTTCAAGAGATAAATTCCGTGGCAGGCTGTTGTCAGACAGAAAAAGCACCATTATGTTACCCAAAGAGATAGATACCCCTGAGCAACCGGAAAACCCCATCTCGACATATTCTGCCGCGATGATTCAGGTGTGTCGGTGGAGCACCGGAACGATTTGCGGTCGGTCGATATGCACGCAAAAGCCGCTAAACGGTATACGTTCAGCGGCAGCTTTTTTATCGGTTTCTTCTCCACGTTTCGGGTGCAAACAGCAGAAGCATGGGGAACAGCTCCAGACGACCGGCGAGCATATCGAAAGTCAGCACGATTTTACTCAGCGGGTGCAGCGCACTGAAGTTGGCTGCCGGACCGACCTGATTGAGTCCCGGACCGACGTTATTGATGCAGGTAACAACCGAGGTAAAGCTGGTTACCATATCCTCACAGTGCAGGCTGACAATGAGGATGGAAGTGACAATAACGATCAGATATGCCACAAGAAAGGCGTTGACCGAGCGCATGACCTCATGCTGGACGCGCTGTCCGTCCATTTTATGCACGCGCACCAGACGCGGATGAATCAGCGACATCATTTCCTTCTTTACGCCCTTGAACAGCAGCAGGATGCGCGAGCATTTCATGCCGCCGCCGGTAGAACCGGCACACGCGCCGATGAACATCAGCAGCACGATCAGCAGCTTGCTGAATGCGGGCCACTGGTTAAAGTCCACGGTTGAAAAACCGGTGGTCGTGATGATAGACGCAACCTGAAACAGGGAATGGTGGAAGCTCTCGCGCAGCGAACTGAAGCAGCCGCGCACATTGAAGGCAATCAGTGTGGTAAATACGGCAATCACGCCGAGATACACGCGAATCTCCTCGATTTTGAACAACTGCTTGAATTTACGGGTCAAAAGCAGAAAATACGCGTTGAAGTTGATGCCGAAAAGGATCATAAAGACCGAGATGACATTCTGCAGGTAGGCGCTGTCGTAGTGCGCGATGGAATCATTCCAGTTGCCGAAGCCGCCGGTGCCTGCCGTGCCGAGTGAAACGCAGATGGCATCGAACATCGGCATGCCGCCGAGCAGCAGCAGAATAATCTGCAGAACGGTCAGTCCAAAGTAAATCGCGTACAGGATAAGCGCGGTATCGCGCATGTGCGGCGATATTTTGGAGACCGAGGGTCCCGGGCTTTCCGCGCGCATTAGATAAATGGTATGACCGCCTGCCAGCGGCAGGACGATCAGCATGAACACCAGAATGCCCATGCCGCCGACCCAGTGCATCAGGCAGCGCCATAGCATAGAGGCATGCGAAAGCGCTTCCACATCGCCGAGAATGGTAGCGCCGGTGGTGGTGAAGCCGGATGCGGCCTCGAAAATCGCATCTACTGCGAACGGAATCTCGCGGCTGAGTACGAACGGCAGGGCGCCGGTCACGGCCAGCACCAGCCAGCACAGCGCGACTGCCACAAAGCCTTCGCGTGCGTAGAACTTGGTGTTTTTTGGCTTATATTCACACAGAATGCCTGCACCGACCATACAAATCAGTGCAGTGGCGATATAGGCAGGCAGCTCGGGTTCACGGTAAATGACCGCGGTAAACGCGGGCAGCAGCAGGAACAGGGACTCAATGCCCATCAGCCAGCCGATCAGATAGCGGACGATTGCGAAATTCATCTTTCGCTCCCTCTGGTTGTCGACAGGAAGATATCCTGAAGGTCGTTCATGCCCTCGAAGGTGGAAACGACGATAACCGTATCGCCTTCATGCAGCACATCGTGGCCGCGCGGAATGATACGCTTGCCCTTGCGGTTGATGCAGCACAGCAGAACATCCGGACGAATCGGCATATCCTGCAGGGGAACGCCGGTGAGGTGGTGCGCCGCGACACGAAATTCAAGCGCTTCTGCGCCGCCCAGCTGATGCAGGGTCTCCACGTTGGAGCCCATTGAGTTCTGCATGGCGCGGGTGTACTGGCTGATCAGCTCGGCGGTGGTCTGCCTGGGGCGAATCACCTTGCCGATCGGCATGCTGGCGATGACTTCTTCAAAGTTCACACGGTTGACCTTGGTAAACAGCTTGGCACGGGAATGACGGCCGGCGTGCAGCGCGAGCAGAATGTTCTCCTCGTCCATGCCGGTGAGCGCCGCAAACGCCTCGCAGGTTGCCAGACCCTCCTCATCGAGCAGGTCGCGGTCGGTGCCGTCGCCGTAGATGATGGTCGCGTTCGGGAGCATTTCGGAAAGCGCCTCGCAGCGTTCCAGTTTGTTTTCGATAATCTTGACTGCAATGCCGGAATCCAGCAGGATTTTCGCAAGAAAGTACGAGATTTTGCCGCCGCCGACCAGCATCGCGGAGGAAATGCGCTTGACCGGCAGACCGACCTTCTCGAAAAATTCGTTCTGCTCATGCGGCGGAATGATGACGGTGATGTTATCGTTCTCGTGCAGGATGAAGTCGCCCTTCGGGATATAGGTCTGACCGTCGCGGCGGACCATGCACAGCAGCACGTCCGTGCGGAGCAGCGGGTTGACCTCGCAGACCGCCATGCCGTCCAGGCGGGACTCGTGCGGAATTTTGAGGTCGAGCAGCTCGATGCGTCCGCGGGCAAACGTGCTGACGCTGATGGCCGACGGGAAGCGGATCAGACGCGAAACAACACGCGCGGTGGACAGCTCGGGGTTGATGACCATCGAAATACCCAGCTCATCGCGGATAAAGCCGAGGTCGGATACATATTCCGGATCGCGCACACGCGCAATGGCGTGGCAGCCGGATGCTTTGCGAGCGATCAGGCAGGAAAGCAGATTGATTTCGTCATGGGTGGTAACGGCGATGAGCAGGTCGGTATCCTGCACGCCGGCTTCACACAGAATGTGATAGCTGGTGCCGCTGCCCTTTACTGTAGCAAGGTCGTGTGTGTTGGAAAGCTCATCCAGACGGCGTTCGGACAGGTCAATCAGTGTCAGGTCGTGTCCGGCTGCGCTGAGCTGTCCCGCCAACTCCGAGCCGACTTTGCCGCAGCCTACAATAATGATGCGCATAGCGCACCTCCGATCTATTTCTCTATAGCTGTGCCCTGTTGACACAGTCTTGATACGCATATAGCGATTATAGCCGTTTGACCGATAAAAAGCAATATCCAGACAGGAATTTTGCAGGAGTTTAGCGGAAAACCGACAGATAGGGAGAAATGGTCGGTGTATAGCTGATGATAGTATGTCTGAAAAAAGGAAAACCACCCGAATGGGTGGTTTTCACTGCGGATTAAAGTTCCGCGACAGGTCACTTAAACTGTGTATAAGTGGTATCGCTTGCGTAGCCGTCGCTGTCGGTCTGGTGCATGGAGACCAGATTGCCGTTATCATCAAAGGTACGGGTATCGGTTGAGAGGGTGCCGCCTTCGATAGTCGAGCGGGTGGTCTGCGTTTTGCCGTCCACCGAGTACACGGTGAGCACCTCGAACACGATGCCGCTCTCGTCTACGGTGACCGACTGGATGAGCCGCCCCTGACTGTCATAACGGTTGTCGGTGGAGGAGGTGATATTGTCCTCACCCTCGTAGGTGCGGGAGGACAGCACATCACCGTTGGTGTTCATGCCCATGCGGACGACCATCAGTTCATTGCCGTCTGCGTCGTAAACCGTGTTGACGGCAGAGGACTGACCGTTGTCAACCTCGGTGTAAACCGTCTCGGAGGAGACCGAAAGTTCGCCGTCCTCGTAGTTTTCCGTGCGCAGAACGCGGTTTTTGTCGTCATAGCTGCGGCGGTACTCCGAGGTGGAATTGTTGGTCTTGTCGGTGGTGATGGCATCCGTGCAGTTGCCGTTTTCGTCGTAGGTGTAGTCCGTATAGGTGAAATTGAGCGGTTCTTCTTCGCCTTCCACGGTCTGCATGGTGTAGGAGCGGAAGGTGCTGCCGTCCTTGTCATGGCAGTTGACCGTGTAGCTGCGGCTGCCTTCTTCCGTGCGCAGCTCCAGCTCGTAGGAGGCCGCACGCGGCAGAACGGAAGCCAGCTGTGTCGGCACCTGCTCCATCACGGCAATGCGGCATGCAGGCGTGCGGTCATACGCGATGGTGGCGCCGAGCACGATGACCGTGCTTACAATACAGGAAATAATGCGTTTGATCATATTTTTGTTCCCCTAAAATAATTAAGGTGATTCCGGAAAAATGCAGCCGAACCGGAATTCGGCTGCATTCAGCGTTGCTGGATTTTTACTGCAGATGGCTTACTTTACGATTTCCTTCGCTGCAGCGGTCAGAGCCTCGACCTTTGCTGCGGCCTCGGCCTTGTTCTCGCCCTTGGCCATGATGTAAACCTTGACCTTCGGCTCGGTGCCGGACGGACGGATGATAAAGGTTGTGCCGCCCTCGAGCTCGTAGTACATCACGTTCTGACCCTTAAGCTCCATCGGCTCGGACTTGCCGTCTGCCATGCAGGTACGGGTGCCCGGCATATAGTCGCGGGTGTAATCGACCTTGTGGGTGCCGATCTGGGTCAGCGGCTTGTCGCGCAGCTCCTGCATGAGCTCCTTCATGCGCTGCAGGCCGGAAACGCCCGGCATAACGATCGAAATGGTCTGCTCGCAGTAATAGCCGTACTTCTCGTACATCTCCTCCATCGCATCATACAGGGTCTTGCCCTGGGTACGGTAGTAAGCCGCCATCTCGGCAATCAGCATGGAAGCGGTAACGGCATCCTTGTCGCGGGCATAATCGCCGCACAGGTAGCCGTAGGATTCCTCAAACGCGAAAATGTACTCGTGCGAGCCGTCCTGCTCGAACTGCTTGATCTTCTCGGCAAGGAACTTGAAGCCGGTGAAGGTATCAAAGCACGCAACGCCGTTCTTTTCAGCCGCCGCGCGTGCCATCTCGGTGGTAACGATGGATTTGAGCACCGCCGGATGGGCAGGCATGGTGTTCGTCAGCTTCTTTGCGGTGATGATGTAATCGGTGAGCAGCACACCGACCTGATTGCCGGACAGGGTGACATACTCGCCGGACTTGTCCTTGAGGACGATGCCGGTGCGGTCGGAGTCCGGGTCGGTGCCGATGATCAGATCAACATCGTTCTGCTTTGCCAGCTCGATGGCGAGCGTAAAGCCTTCCTTGTACTCCGGATTCGGGTTCTTAACGGTCGGGAAGTCGCCGTCGATCTTCATCTGCTCCGGCTCACAGATAATGTGCTTGTAGCCCAGGCGGCGCAGGATCTCGGGAACCAGACGGTAGCCGGCACCGTGGAACGGCGTGTACACCAGCTTGAACTCATCGGCAACCTGCTTTACGCAGTCCGGATTTACCGCAACCTTAATGACTTCGCCAAGGTAAGCCTCGTCGGTCTCCTTAGACAGAATACGGATCAGACCGTTTTTGACGGACTCATCGTAGTCTGCAGTTTTTACACCGGTGAAGATATCGGTCTCTGCCATTTCGTTGGCAACTACGTCTGCCTCGGCCGGAGGAAGCTGTGCGCCGTCCTCCCAGTAAACCTTGTAGCCGTTGTACTCCTTCGGGTTGTGGGAAGCCGTGATGTTGATGCCTGCGATGCAGCCGTAGTGACGGACAGCGAAGGACAGCTCCGGGGTCGGACGCAGCTCATCGAACAGCAGCGACTGGATGCCGTTTGCGGCCATGATGCACGCAGACTGCTTGGCGAACTCGGCAGAGAAATGGCGGGAGTCGTATGCAATGGCAACACCGCGGTCCATTGCGGCCTGACCATTCGATACGATCAGGTTTGCCAGACCCTGTGCAGCCTGACCGACGGTAAAGCGGTTCATGCGGTTGAGGCCGACGCCCAGTACACCGCGCAGACCGGCTGTGCCGAACGACAGCGGCGCAAAGAAACGGCTTTCGATCTCTTCCTGATTATCTGCAACAGCAGCCAGCTCGGCATGCTCGTCCGCAGAGAGGGCAGAGCAGTCCAGCCAACGCTTGTATTCCGACATATAATCCATTGGTATCACCTCATCGTGTTAGTTGGCGCATCGCCGCTTTCAGCCGACGGATTGCCACTATCTAAATTATACAATATCCGGCTGTCAATGCAAGGGGTTTTGCGCGAATTTGTGAAAAGATTCCATGAAGCAGAGTAATGATATACAAAACGGCAGAGCAGAAATTGTACGTTCTGTGAGGATACCGGAAAATTTTGCGAAAATGCGGAACCAAAACCGGCAGCAGGCCGTCTATTTAGTCAAAAGCCCTGTCTCGAGATAAAAATAACAGTACACAAATAAACAAAAGAATGGTAGAATAAAGGTAAATTATAATAAGAGGTGATAGCTTTGAAAAAAGTCCTTTCCGCCGTACTGACAGCGGCGCTGCTGGTCAGTACCGTGCCGGCTGCCTTTGCGGCTTCGGATATTGATGGCCACTGGGCAAAGTCCTACATTACCGAGCTGCATGAAAACGGCATTATCAATCCGTCTGCCAGCACGGGCAACTACGGCCCGGATGACAAGGTAACGCGCTGGGAGTTCATGCGATACATCAACCGCGCGTTCGGTTTTACCGAAAAGGCGGATATCAGCTTCTCGGATGTCAATTCGAGCGATATTTTCTACGAAACCGTGCAGATTGCGGTCAAGCAGGGCTATATCAACGGTGTCGGCAACAACCGTATGGCGCCGGAGGGCACGTTGACCCGAGAGCAGGCGGCAACCATCCTCGGCCGACTGCACAAGTACACGCCGACGGCTAACCTGTCTGCGCTGGATATGTTCTCTGATCGGGCCAAGCTGAGCGATTACAGCAAATCCTACGTTGCGGAAGCGGTCAAGCAGGGTTATATCAACGGCTACACGAACGGTACCTTTAAGCCGCAGGGCACGCTCAGCCGAGGCGAAATCGCCAAAATGCTGTACGGATATATGGGCACCTCGCTGAATAAGAACGGCAATGTGTACTCGCAGGCTACGCTCAAGAGCGATACCAAAAACGTTACGATTTCCGTACCGTGCACGCTGGCCGATGCGGATATCAAGGGCAATCTGTACATCACCGAGGGCGTTCTGGCGGGCAATGTAACGCTTGAGGATGTCACCGTTGCGGGTGATATCATCGTCAGTGGCGGCAATGTAACGCTGGACGGTGTTTCCGCACTTGAGATGGTCGTCTCCAATCCGACCGGACTGACCCCGCAGGTCATTGCGACCGGCAACACCAACATCGGCACCACCGAGGTAAAAACCTCTGCAACGCTGACCGAGAGCAATCTGGCAGCGACTGCAGGCGGCTTCTCCGATCTTAAAATGAACGGCAGCAGCGTCAGCCTGACGCTAGATGCAGCTGTCTGGGACGTTGCCAATGAGCAGACCGGCACCATCCTGACGACCGGCAGCACCTCCATCAGCACGCTTACCGCAAACGGCAGAACCACCGTCACCGGCGGCGGCTCGGTCCAGAAGGCGGTGCTCAACGCCAACGGCTGTGAGCTGACCATGCAGCCGACCAGCGTTGAGCTGGCGAGCGGCGTTACCGCAAAGATTGCCGGCAAGGACGTTGCGGCGTCCACCAGCGTTTCGGTTTCTCCGTCCACGCTGTCTATCGACGTGAATAACAAGGACGCGATCGCGTTCTCCTACGAGTTCACCTTCAACGCGGACAAGAACGATCTGACCCGTGTTTCGGTCAACGGCACCAATCTCAAGCAGGGCACGGATTACAACCTGCTGAGCGATAAGAACGGCATCCGCGTGTACAAAACCTATCTGTCCACGCTCAAGGCGGGCACCTACACCGCAGAGCTGACCTTTGAGGACGGCTCCAAGGCAGCCATCGGTCTGGCGGTCAGCAACTCGGCGCAGAGCGCAGTCAGCCCGAGCCAGATTACCTTTGACAAGTACGAGCAGTCCGCAAACTATGCCGATCAGACCGTAAACGTTGTTCTTCCGGCGGGCACGCGTCTGGATTCCGTCAAAATCGGCAGTACGGTGCTCGAGCGCGGCACGGATTACACCTATAATGCAACGAACGGCACGATTCGTCTGCTCAAGGAGACGCTTGCCAAGAAGAGCAAGGGCACTTATACGGTTACATTCGTACCCAATCAGGGTTCGTCCTTTACCTGCTCGCTGAGCGTGGTAGATACCGCGCCGGTGAACGAAGTACAGCCGTCCACGATCGATTTTGACGCGAACACCTCGTCCGGCGGATACGCCGATCTGGTGGTAACGCTTAATATGGTAGACGGTGCAAAGCTCAAGAATATCCGCTCGAACGGCAAGACGCTCGAGGAGAACTGGCAGTACAAGATCGAGGGCAGCAAGGTCACGATCAACAAGTCTGCGGTTGCGGAATTCGGCAAGAGCGGTGCATCCTATGCGGATTTCGTTTTTGTGATGAGCAAGGGTCAAAGCCCGACGCTGCGTGTCAACTACGTTACCACTTACGCGCTGACGGCTTCCGTGGTAGATGATCTCGGTCTGCCGATTTCGGGTGCGTCCGTCACCTTCACGCCTTCGGACGCGGAGAGCGGTACGGCAGCGCAGACGCTGACCACCGGCTCGGACGGCACGGCAACCGTTTATGTCAAGCGCGGCTCGTACGTTGTAACGGCAACGCATTCGCGCTTTACCGCGGCGGTTACGCAGACGGTCAAAATCTCTGCAGGCCGCACGGTCAAGCTGACCGGTGAGATTCTCGAGAATGTACAGCTGGTTGTCACCAACGCGTACGGCGCACCGTTGTCCGGTGCGGTTGTCACGGTTGGCGGCAAGAGCATCACCACCGGCACGGACGGCACGGCGTCGTTCAGCCTCAAGCGCGGCAGCTATGTGGCGCAGGTGGCGTGCACCGGCTACTCCGCACAGAGCGTACAGCTTTCCGTAACCGATTCGATTCGTGAGCGCGTACAGCTCAAGTAATTTCTCAAAAATGCAAGCCGCCCGGTTTTCCGGGCGGCTTTTTTGTGCGCTTTTACAGGCGGATGAGGAATAGGGCGCAAGGGCGTCAGAACGGCGCACAGCGGCTTGCAGTTGGGGCGCGATAGGGAATAAGGGCGGCCTGCGGCACGGCGCAGAGCGGCGGCAGACCGCTGGTGGGTGAGGGGATAAGAAAACCCCCGAGGAGATTTTCCTCGGGGGGTTCCTTTACGTAAAATCGAATCGCGGGATTCGGAAATTACTTGGTGATGTTGCCGTCAACGTCAACGAAGATTGCAACAACATTCTTGGTGCTGTTGTTATCCTCGAATACGATGTAAGCATTCTTGGTGCCCTTAACGCCATCATACTCGATTGCGCCGTTGTTATCAGCAGCCTTATCATCCTCAGCACTTACGTAGATGATCTTAACATCATCGTCAACCGCCTTGGTGATCAGCTTAGCCTTGTCGCCGATATCATTGGTCTTATCCCAGTAAGATACGATCTGACCCTTTTCATCGTACTCGTCGATAGCAGCCATGGTGCTCGGCTTGTGGTAGTCAGTATTCTCGTTCTTCAGGTAGATAGTGATATCAGATGCAGAGTATACCTTATCAGAAGCCTCATCGAAGCTTACCAGATAGCCTTCCTTCAGAGTGGTGTCGCTGTCACCCTCGATCAGAACGGTCTTCTGGGTGTTAGTATCAACATCAACAGTGTAGGAGGTGTAGGTGGTGTCGCCATCCTTAACAGTGCCGTTTTCCTTAGATACGATACCGTAAACAGTGTCTGCGGTAGAACCGGACGGCTTGGTGGTCAGTTCAACATAAGCTGCAACAACCTTGTTGTCGTCCAGAATGGAAGCAACAGATGCACCAGACTTAGCCTTGATATCGTTCAGGTTGCGGATGGTGTATGCGTAGAAATCACCCGGCTTACCATAAGCATTGGTCTTATTTACGAATACAACAGCATCAGAAGCAGCAACCTTGTTGTTGAAGGACTTAGTGTCCTTAACATATACGGTGGTGTCCTTATTCAGAGCCATAGAACCCTGAACCTCGGTGATCTTGATCTTGTTATCGGAAACATTCGAATACTTGATCAGAACACCGGTCTTAACATCGGAAGTCTTCAGCTTGGTAGTACCCTGAGAAGTGGAGTCCTTATGAACAACGAACTTGCCTTCGGAACCGTCAGCCTTCAGAATCTTAACTTCCAGCGGATCGAAGCCAGAGTCAATAGTCTGAGAGCCATTGGTGTCCTCTACGATTGCATAGTTCTTGGTGCCCTCAGAGGTCTGCTTAGCAGCGTAAACAATACCGCCGATGGTGTACAGGGTGTAGGTCTCGCCAATCTGATCCTTGAAAGTATTCTCGAAATCAGAATCAACGTCAGTGCCTTCCAGCATAGCAATGTCGTAAGAAGTGCCGTCAATGCTTACCTTGGAGGTGCCCTTGAAGCTGGTCAGCTTGCCTTCAACGGTAGCTGCCTTAACGACAGTGCTCTTAGCTGCAGAGTTGGTAGCCTTGGTGTTGTACAGAGTGGTAACAACAACGATATCGTCCTTCTTAACGCCGTCGTAAATGTCGTTATCCTCAAACTTGATGGTACCAACGCCGTTGTTGATGGAAACCTTCTCGCTGTTTACAGCAGTAACGCGAGCCAGCTTGGACTCAACAACGTAAGCCTTTACGATATCACCGTCATCGTTGCAGATGAACTTAACAGTGTCAGCGGAAGTAGCCTTCAGCTTGGAGATCATGTCATCAGCAACCTGATCAGCGGTCATAGCTGCAGCAGCAGTATCCTTCTTAGCGCCGTAGTTGTAGTTGATGTACTCGTCGTCCTTAGCAATCTTTGCTACATCGTAGTTCTTATCGCCGAAACGAACGGTACCAGCGTCCTTCTGGGACTGCAGGTCATCCTTGGTGATGTTGTAAACCTTGGTCTCGCCGGTTACATAAACGCCGTAGATGGTGTCCTTCTTGTCCGGCTTGTTAGCGGTGCCGCCAGTAGCATCCTTGTACAGTACGGAAACTTCCTCGCCGATGTAGGAGAGGTCCAGCTTGCTGAACTTGAAGTCAGCGTTAGCCTTTGCAACGTCCTTGCCGTCCGGAGTGCCGTATACACGGATCAGACCGGTGTCCAGACCGCAAACGTCCTCGTTGCCTTCAAAGGTACCAACCCACTTCTTCATGCTCATGTACTTCTCGCCAACGGTCTCCAGCTTGTCAGTGCCAAGCAGGTTCATGTTGGTGTACTCGCCGTCACGCAGGGTAACAGTGTGAGCAAAAATGGTGTTGTAGATCAGCTGTGCAGCGTACTGACGCGGGCAAGCAGAAGTGAAGGAAGTGTTAACGTCCTCCAGCAGGCCGTTCTC
>NZ_QUIX01000018.1:0-66526 GCF_003480365.1 Butyricicoccus sp. AM32-19
TAGCGGTCGAAGATGCAGCGACCGCGCTCATATCGTCATACGCGCTGCAGGACAGGCCCGCGAGCGTCGCCACGGTCTTGCCCATCGCCACGCCGCTGGCAGACAGCGCACGCCACATCAGTTCGTTCGCCATCATCGCCTTGCAGCGGTCCTCATCGCCGAGCAGCTCATCCCAGCTGTCGAACTCGTAATACTGCCCCATCCATGTGTAGACGGCATCATTCGCCACATCGCTGGCCAGCAGCATGGAGCGCAGCGTTTCGCTGTTGCGGTCCTCCTTGCCTACCGGCGTACCCAGCACGACGGACACACCGCCGAGATTCTTCGCAAACTCTTTCGCGTGGGTCGGATTTTCGAGCAGCGTTTCCATCTTGTGTACGCCCTTGCGGTAATTGCCCTTGAGGGCATTTGCATAGTTGATAAAGTCAAGCTGATTTACGCCTAACATTACCGTTCACCTCCGTATTCAATAGCCATGTAGCGAATTTTCACCGCTGTGGCTGTGGTTGTACTTCCGTTGACGAGCGTGTTCGCGCTATGCGACGGCGTTGATCCGGACGAGCCGCCGGTGTAGTAGCTTCCGGTGGAAAGCGTCCGCAGGCAGTACAGAAACCCGTCCGCCGTGATGCTTTTCACCTGCACGATGCCATCGAAGTCCTCTGCCTGGCAGACGACCTGCGGTGCGGCGTCGAACGCCTCCCTAAACTTAAACGTATTCCAGCCTGCGCCGCTGTTCGTGATAACACCGACCTCAAAGGCGGTGTCCTCCAGCTCGCCAACGTCACCGGAGCCGCCGCCGCTGGCCGCAAGCGCTGCGAGCATCTGGAACGCATCGTCCGGCACCATGGTTTCGGGATTGCCGCCGAGCATGGTACACGTTTCATCCTTTAGCAGCGTGTACGGATTGAGCGGATCACCCTCGACAACAGGATTGTCCGCACGCTCCATGACGGCGTATTTGGTCGAGCCGTCCTCAAACGTCAGCTTGATACGGCCCGGATTCAGGGCTTGTCTTGCTCTCATTTCACACCTCCCCGGCGTACAGATCGCCGCAGAAGTACCAGCACTGCATCGTGCGCTGCACCATGTCCTCTGCGTCGATCAGAATTTTCTCAATGTCATTGGCCTCATCAGCCGTGAACGGCCGCTTGCCGCTCGGTACGTTCGGCGTGCTCGCGAACAGCACAAGTGCCTTGCGGATAAGCCGCAGATTGTTCAGGTACCGCTTGGCGGCTGCCGGTGTGGCTCTGTCCGTCCACACCCAGTCCGTCCGCGGCGTGACTACCACATCAAAGCCGCAGGCACGCAGCCGTGCGGCAACGTACCGCATGGCCTGCCCGACACGGTTGAGGTCGGTAATGTTGTAGTAATCGCCCCGGGTGCGGTTTGTGATAAGCGTGTCGATAATACTCATGCGTTACCGTCCTCTCAGCGTAATGGTTTCCAGACCGCCGCCGGACAGGTCGGTCACAACGCGCTGGATATAGCCGGTCAGCGTGCGCCCGCCCAGACTGGACACCTCTGCCCGCTCTGCGGCCTGCTCCTGTCCGGGCAGGATCTGTCCCTCGTCGGTATAGCGCAGCTGATAATAGTCGTACAGCCGCCGGGCGGCGTCCTGCGCTTTGCCCGGGTCAACCAGTGTGGCGCTCGTGACGCTCTTTGCACTGGCCTTGGCACCGGCAGGCAGCGGTTCGGTCTTGACCGTGTAAACCGTCTTCGTGTCCTCGTACCCGTAACCGGACAGAATGACCTCTCCGGCCTTGGTGACGTTCACAATGCAGTAGTTCGGGTGCTTCTCCACGATAGCCGCACCGGAAACCGAAGTCACCGAAACCGGCGAGGAAAACGTGACAGTATGCTCCCCGACCTCAAAGGTCGCCTTGTTCAGCTCCTTCACCTCGTCCGTGATGAGCGTGTACTGGTGCGCGGTGATGTCCACCTGCGTGACAAGCGCCTCCATCGTAATTTTGTGCCCGACGATCTTCCGTTCCGGTGTGATGGTCTTGGTAATTTCGCTCGGTGCCGGATAGAACCGCACGATTTCCGTCCGTGCCGTATCGACCACCGCACCGATTGCAAACGCAATCTGCTGCAGCGCCGTCCGCTTGGAGCCAATGGCAAGGTAGCCGGTGAGCGTCACTCCGTCAAACGCCTTGTCAAGTTCAAATTCCACGTTCTCCGGCGTGAGAATATCGTCCAGCAGGTCGCTGACCGGCGTTTTCTCGTAGATACCGCCTTTGTACTCAACGGTATCCAGCACTCCGATCATATCCACGCACGAGAGTGCGGTCACCGCATCCACCGTGCCGGTTGCCTCCTGCAGATAATACTTGCCGAGCATGGTGCGCGTGCTGTCCACGGTCTTGTAGGCGGTCAGCTCCTGCTTCCACTGAAACAGGCGATACGCGCCTGCCGGGTCAAGCAGAGCAAAGCGGCTGTTCGGCGTATAGAACGATACCTCCGCCTTGTTGATCGGCAGCGTGAGCGCCACCGGACTGATCTCCTCTGTGAGATTTGCCGAGGTAACACGCGCATCGTCCAGAATCTCAAGCACACCGAACAGGATACTCGAGGCACGGAAAAACCGGTGCGCGTACTTCATGGATTTCACTGTCACGACCACCTTGTAGTAGTCCTCAACCTGCCAGTCGCAGAAATAATCGAATCGGTCAGGCGTGAAGTCCTTGTCAGCCAGCAGGCCGCCATCATAGCCGTACCATTTGATGTTCACGGTCTTAGGCAGCGTGGCAACGAATGTGAACGTAATACCGGCACTGCTGTGCGGTGTCGGCGTGCCGTCCTCGTTGTAGAACGTGACGGTCAGCGTGGGCGGGTTGGAAAAGGTCAGGTCGCCGCCGGATAGGTCGGTGCTCCACCATCCCCACTGTGTCAGGCGGGCGTTATCCGGCAGCCACTCCTTCGAGCCGTCCAGCGGAAAGCCGAAATCCGGCTCGAGTGTGGCGACATTCGGGAACACGATCGGGTCCTCCGCGTTGATGTCCTCGATACGGGCATAGTCCTGATTCTGCGACACGGCAAAGTGCGCGTCCCCTCTCGCCGTTACGTCCCAGAACCCGAACCGGAACTCACAGGTCGTTTTCATCGGCTACACCCCCAGCGGCTCGGTGCCGGTAAAGGACAGCGTGAGGTTGTCCCACAGAACGCCGTCCTCGTCCTCGGTGATGATCTCGTCGGAAACGCTGTCGAATGCGCCGACATAGGTTTCCGTGCCGGTGTGGCTGCTCGGCAGCTCTACGGCAATATCGTCGGTCGTCGAGCGCAGCAGCGCCATCAATCGGTCGTACTCTGCCGCACCGAAGCTGCCGAGGTTCAGCGCGAAATCCATGTAGGTGGCCTGCACCTCTCGATGGGTGCGGCCGTCCTCGGTTGTCACACGGTATTTCTCCGTGCGCCGCAGCGTGCGCGTTACCGACGCCACACCGACCGCGTAGACGGTGCCGTTCAGTTTGATATTCATGCTCAATCCTCCAGTGTATCGCCTACGCGGTTATCTTCTTCCTTGAGCCGCAGGCCGAGCATACGGACCAGCTCACCGGTCACGCCGTCCCCCTCGATGCGGGCGACCTTCTCGACCGTTTTCGTGCTGTTGTGCACCTCACGGGTGACACCGCCAGCGGCGGCTCTGCCCTCGCTCTGGGCGGCTGCGGCTACGCTGATTTTGCCGGTTTCTGCGGCAACGGCGTTCTGCATCTTGCGCCCCCAGCCGTCCATCTCGTCCTCGAAACCGACGATAAAGCCCTGCGCGGTCGGTGCGCCGACCAGATCGCGCATCTTGCGGGACGGACTGTGGATGTCCATGGCACGCTGCATCTCGCGGATGATGGCGTTGGCGATGGAACGCGCGGTTGCGATCGCGGTCTTGCCCGCCTCCGCCAGGCCCTCGTTAAAGCCCATCATTGCATCAACGCCGACGTCCTCCAGCTGATCGGTCAGCACGCCTAAATCCTCGGGCAGCCGATCGATAAAATCGTTCTGGAGTGTCGTGCGCTGGTCCTGATAGAACTGCGCGGCAACTTTCTGCGCGGCAGCCTGCTTTTCCTGCCACTTGACGATGTAGGCGTTGTACTGCTCCTCAGTCATTTGCAGCAGCTTCTGGCTGTACGCCAGACCGTCGTCGAGGCTCATGTCCGCAATGCCGGAGAGCAGCTCCTCCGGAATGTCGCGTTCCTTGAGTGCCTGCAGTGCATCGCCAAAGGCGTTGATCTGGTCGATGTCGTCCTGCAGGTCGCGAATCTTGAAGCTGTTGCCCAACTTGCCGCTCGTCTTCTCGAACAGGTCGCCGTAGTCGGCCAGTTTCTCAGCAAACTTGTCCTGCCGCTTCTCGATCTCATCGAGCGCTTTCTCGTACTCATCGCGGTACTTCTGCACGGCTTTCAGCTGGGTCTGGAGTGCCGTTTTCTGGTTCTCCTCGTCCTTTTCCAACTGTTCCTTGGCGTGCTTTTCCTTGAGCTCGGCAATCTCGTTGAGAATCTGCTGTTCGTTCTCCTTGGATGCCTTTTTCAGCTTGGCGTACTTCTCGTTCAGAGAATCCTGATACGCCTTTTCGCTCTCGGCCTCCTTGCGCTTAGTCGCGGCAACTTCCATATCGGTGAGCTGCTGCTGGAGATCCTCCTCCTGCTTGACAAGCGCGTTGTTCAACCGTTCGGCGGTTTTGAGCACAGTGTCCTGCGTTTTCTCCATACCGGCGGCAAAGCCGAGCATGGTAAACTTGCCGATTTCGGCGAACACCTTGGACGGGCTGTGAATCTTCAGCAGACCCTTAACGCTGTTCACGATGCCGGAGAAGAAACTGCTGACCTTGCTCCTGAGCCAGCCTGCCATCGAGGAAATACCCTGCCAGACACCCTGTGCAATCTGTACGCCGATGGACGTGATCGAACCCATCAGACCCCGGAACGCGCTGACGATCGCGGAAACGATTTGCGGCACAGCGGCAACGATGGTGTTGATAATGGTCGGCAGGTTGCGGACGAGCGCCACAAGCAGCTGCACACCGGCGCTTGCAATCTGCGGCGCGTTGGAAACCAGTGTGCTGACAACAGCCGTGATAATCTGCGGCAAGGCTGCCGTGATGGTCGAAATAATCGTCGGCAATGCCTGAATGAGTGCTACCAGCAGTGTGATACCGGCCTGCACGATCTGCGGCACGTTGCTGACGAGTGTTGTCACGATGCTGTTGATGATCTGCGGCAGTGCGGCTGTAATCGTCGAGATGATGGTCGGCAGCGCCTGCACGAGTGCAGTCAGCAGTGTAATGCCGGTCTGCACGATCTGCGGCACGGCGCTGACCAGGACGGATACCAGACCGTCAATGATGGTCGGCACAGCGGCCACCAGCACAGGGATTGCCGAGATAAGGCCCTCTGCCAGTCCCTCGATGAGCGTGATAGCTGCTTCGACCAGTGTCGGCAGCACCGCTAAAACGCCCTCGATAAAGCCGTTCAGCAGCGTGCCCGCCGATGCCACCAGCGTGGGAATGTTTGCAACAAGTCCCTGCACCAGTTCGTTGATGGCCTGTGCCGCGATGGGCAGCAGCGTCGGCAGAGCCGTACCCAGACCGTTCGCCAGCGCGGTGATGATCTGCACCGCTGTTGTCGCCAGCAGCGGCAGGACGGTCACAATGCCGTTCACCAGAGCGTTCACAATGCCCAGTGCGCTCGTCACCAGCGCCGGAAGATTCGACTGAATGCCCGTGACAAGCGAGGTGAGCAGCTGCACGCCTGCGTTTATCATCTGCGGCGCCAGACCGGCGATGTAGGACACCATCTGTGCCAGCGCATCACCGACCGCGCCCACAGCGGCAGTAATACCGCCCTGACTGAACGCATCCGAGATTTCACCGACCATGCTAGTGGCAAGCTGCACACTCTCGCGCAGCGGTCCGTTCATGCTCTCGTAGGCGGCAATGCCCAGACCCTCAAGGCCGGACTGCAAAATGGTAATGTCGCCCTGCAGGTTGTCCAGCTGGGTGTCTGCCATGTCCTGCATGGCGCCGCCGCTGTTTGCGATGGCATCCGCAAGGTTGTCGAACTCATCACCGCAGCCCGCAAGCAGCGCCTGTGCGGATTTGAGGTCAACCTTGTTGAAGATCTCGCTGAGTACCTTGGTCTTTTCGCCCTCGGTCATGTTCGCCATGGACTTGTTGAGGTCCTTGAACACCTCGTTGAGCGGGCGCATATTGCCTGCCGCATCGTAGACGTTCAGACCGAGCGAGTTCATCGCATCGGCGGCCTTGTCGGTCGGCGCGGACAGCGACAGGATAACGTTTCGCAGCGCCGTACCGCCCTCTGCGCCCTTGATGCCGCGGTTGGCGAGCACGCCGAGTGCAGCGTTCAGCTCGACCGTACCGCCTGCAAGGCTCTTTGCCGTGCCGCCGACGGTGAGGATGGCCTCACCGAGCTGTGCGACCGAGGTGTTGGCCTTGCTGGCGGTTTTCGCCATCTGGTCACCGAACTTGGTCAGGTTTTCGTTAGACGCCTCAATGCCGAGCGCCGCCATGGCGTCGGTTGCCAGGTCAGAAGCGTATGCTAAATCCATACCGCCCGCCGCTGCAAGGTTTAGGACAGCGGGCAGAGCGTCCGCCGCCGTCTGGGCGTCGTAACCGGCGAGGGCGAGGTAGTTGAGTGCCTCAGCAGCCTGCGAAGCGGAGAACGCGGTCGTCGCACCGGCATCCTTGGCCGCCTTACTGAGCAGCTCGAAGTCTGCGCTGCCGTTTGCGATCTCGTCGGTCGTGATGCCCATAGTGGCTGCCACCTGCGACATACTGCTCTCAAAGCCGCTGCCGACCTTGATGGCCGCCGCAGCCAGACCGCCGACAGCAGCCGTTGCGGCACCCACTGCCGTGCCGACACCCTTGAGGGCGCCGCCTGCAAGCGAACTCAGTCCGCCTAATGTCTTTTGAAACGCACTGGAATCGCCCTTAATGTCAATAATAACCGAGCCATCGGCCATAGTGTCACCTCTTTTACGGGACACCATCGGCACTCTGGCGCTACTTGGTGTTGATAATCACTTCAAATTCCTTTTTGCACTTCCGGCCCTTGCACCGTACCCAGATACCTGAGCACTGGGCGGTCTTAGGCTCGTACTGGATCGGCATAGAATAGCCGCAAAAAGGACATTTTACTTTTACTTTCTCAATGGGTATCACCCGCTTCCCTAAACCGGCGTGCAACGTATTCCTGCATCTGCCGGTCGCGCTCGGCAAGGCTCATTGCGCTTTCTACGCTGCGACTGTTCGTGAGGGCATAGAGTTTCCGCATCTTCTCGTAGAACTTCTTCTGTGCCTTGGGCATTCCCTTGAGGTCCGCCGTGCGGTAGCCCATGATCTTGACCAGCTCGCACTCCTGCGGCAAGGCACGGAACAGCGCACGGAATTTCCACCAGTGCATATTGCTGTCGGTCAGGTCGATGCCGTAGCAGGACAGGAACGCGGCGTAAATGTAGTCCGCATCCTGCTCAAAGCAGTACGCTTTCTTGTGATGTGCGCCGCCGCTTCCCTTGCCCTCTTTCGGGCTGTCTTCACCGCAGCGGTAGAACCACAGCAGCGCATCCAGCGCCGCACCGAGGTCGGCCGGAACGGTCGGGTAGCACAGCTCGAGCGCCGTCCGTACCTTGTCCGTGTCCGACAGATCAGCGTCCTGCATGGCAAGCTCAAACCGCACCCACACATGGAACGCGGTGTGGATGGGACAGCGCCTGCCGCCCACCTCCACACATACCGGCAGCTCCTCGGTCAGAATGTTCACGACGGCAGGCGGCGCGGTGCAGCACGGCGGGCAGCACGGTTGGGCGCAGCCGTCTGCGCGGACTGGATCTCCGCCGTGAGGGCGGTCAGATGCTCACGCTGCTTGGAAACGAGTTCGAGGAACTCCTTGAATGCCTGCAGGCACTCCATCATGTTGGTGCGCTGACCGAACAGCTCCTTGTGGAAGCCGTCACCGAACAGCGTGTCGAAGAACGCGAACACGGTATTGCACTGACGGCGGATACCGTCGGCAAGCGATTCGCCCTCCTTGGGTACAGCACTCTCGAGCACGGTCTGCACCGCACCCTCGTACACCTCGGCGGTGTCTGCATCGTAGATGTCAAAATCGACCTCAATATTGCGGAAAACCATGTTTTACTCCTCCTTAACCTGCTGCGGAATAGGTGTAGCTTGCCGGTGCATCGCCGGACTTCTTCAGCTCGATGTCGATCTCGCTGCTCTCACCGGCATCGCCTGCGCCGTCCGAGTTGACGATGATGGAGCACTTGCCCTTCTCGCCCTGACCGTTCAGCAGGCAGAAATAAACGTAGTCGCGGACAACGCTGTTGCCGGTGCCGTACTTAACGGCGTGCGACAGTGCAAAGTCCTGAAAATCATCGCCCACATAGCGGTCACCGGAAACGGCAAAGCTGCGCTGCGTGCCGGTCTTGGTGGTGGACTGGCCTGCGCGGATGTACTGCTTGTCCTGCGTTACCGGGTTGAGCTGTGCATCCAGGCCGGATACACCGATCTGCACCACGGCGTAGTCTGCCGCGCTCGCAGCGTTGCCTTCGGCGGAGCAGTCCACCGCAAGGACAAAGTCATCGTTTGTCACGAAGCCCTCAAAGCTCGTGCTCGGCGTGTGATTCTTCATCAGTTCGGAAAGTTTCATTTATCGTTCTCCTTTCTGGAAATAGGACAGGCGGCACTGGATCTGATACCGTGCCGTGTCCGTATCGGGTGCGAAAACATAGCCGGAGGTCGTGACCTCCAGTTTTCGCGCGTTTCGTCCGTCCCCGAGATCGGGGAACGAACGGGTTCGGTTCTGCTTGTCCAGCCACTCGGCAAATTCCTCGAAAAAGCACAGGTTGTCGAGCTGCTGGCGAACAAACTCGCCGTAATAAGTGCGGGTCGCCAGTACGAACAGGAACTGCCGCTGACTGGATCCATCCATGTACGCCTTGAGGACCGGCTTTACCGGCACAACGTCCACCGAGTAGGTGGCGGCCTCCGGCGGCAGGAAGTCCACGTTCAGCGTGCCGCCTTTCAGCAGCGGACAGGTTTGCAGGTACTTGCGTACCGCTTCGATAATGCTCATTTGGCTTTGCCTCCTACATAGCTTGCGACGGCTTTCACGACCTCGTCGCCTCTGTCGGCCATCATGCGCTTGTCCCAGTCCCTGCCGCGCATCGGTGCGCCGTTGTAGCTGAGCGCACGCCCTGCGCCGACCTTCTTCTCGCCGGACTTCGCCCACGGCGAACCGGAACGTGTGCCGACCATGACCTCACCGACGTACTGGAAGTGCGCGTACGGCCCTCGGTAGGTGATGCTCGAGCCATCCGGCGCGATGGTATACGCAGTTTTCATATGTGCGCCGGAGCCGCTGCTCATCGGCACATATGGGTCGCACAGCCGCACAACGGTCTGCGCGAGCATTTTCTGGGCGGCGTTGTCGCTGCCGAGGCCGCGTGCCCGCAGAATGGTTTCCGGCTTGATGTCGGTCCTGATACTCAGTTTCATTGTCCCACCACCGCCACATGAGGGATGCCGCCGCGGCGGTTGTCGGCTACGGCCATCACCTTGCGGGCGTGCAGCCGTGCCAGATCGGCAGGACGTTCGAGCGCTGTACCGTCCGGCAGTGCACCGTGTACGATGTGGTCACCCACCTCGGGCAGCGGTGCGCCGTCTTTCAGCACAGCCGCCGGAATCCGGACTTTCACGCTGTTCGCATATACCAGACCGGCGTTCTCGGTCTTGACCTGGGTGCGGTCGTACCAGCTCACACCGGATAGCGTGCTCACGGTGTAGCCCTCGCCGTTGTACTTGATGAGCGTGATAACATCGTTGCAGTAGAGCATTACCTCACCCCTCTGTACAGCAGGCCGGTCGGACCGAGGAACAGCGCCGCTGCTTCGTACAGCCGGCGGCCTTCGGTCTTTGAGTTGCTGATGCCCGCCACATAGGTCACGGAAACGCCGTCGTTGGTTTCCGAAGCAATACCGCCGCCCTGCTCATTCAGCAGGTAGGCATCCGCCACAGCGCAGAACGCCAGCTTTGCGCGTTCCTCGACGTCAGCGGTCAGCGTACCGGACGTCCGGCCCATGGTCAGCTCGTCCAGATAGGCGGACGACAGCACAGCCATACGGTCAAACTCCGCCTGTTCCATCTTCCCGTGATAGGTTTCGGTATAGAATTTGTAGTCCGCTGTCAGCACAGCGCCCGCCTCCTCTCTTACGGTGCCGGAGTGCCGTCCGGCTCGGTGTGTTTGTCCTTCAGGTGCTTCTCGAGGGATTCCTCGGTCTTGTATACCTTGCCGCAGTGCGGACAGGTGTAGACCGGCTCATCCTCGAACACCAGACCTACGATCTTACCCATAATGGCCTCCTTACGTTGCCTTGTGGTGCAGGTAGATGCCTGCGACCTTGTTCTTGTACACGTCCGCGATAGCCACCTGACGGTAGCCGAACTTATACGCATCGCCGTCCTGGTTGGCACCCGGCTCGATGATCTTGGGCGCGATGTGCTTGGAGAACTGGATCAGCGCAGGCTTGTGCAGGATCATGAAGTTGATGTCCTTGCCGCCTTCGGCCTTGGCGTAGCCGCCTGCCTCCTCGCCGGTCTTGCCGGACTTCTGCTCAATGGCAGTGTAGAAGCGGCTCTGCGGCACCTTGACCACCTTGGCGAAATTCTGCATGACCTCGCGGCTCTTGGTGGTGTCCATATCCTGCACATAGCCGAGCAGCAGCGGCGTGATGTACAGATAGCGCTCGTTTGCGGGCACCTCGTCCTCGTCCATCTTGGTGATGGCGGCACGCAGCGCCGCGATAACGGCCGCACCGTCCGCAAGCGATGCACCGGCAGCCACCTTGGAGATGCCGGTCTTGCCCGCATACTGGGCGAAGCGGAACGCATCCTCCTCGGGTGCTACCTTGGTGCGGATGAACTCGCCCGCCAGCTGACCGAACGCGATACCGGCGGTTTCGAGGTTGTCCATCGTGTCCACGTTGAACATACGGCCGCGGTCAAAGTTGCACTTGACCGTTTCGTTGGTGAGCGTTACATCGCCCTTGACGTAGCCTTCGTTGCGGGAATAGTCGCCCAGACCCTGCATGGACAGCATCGGGATGATCAGCTCGTTGGCATTCGCGCCCTGGCGTACCAGATCGGCATTGCCGTCCAGATCGGCGGTCAGCGAGGCCAGCTGATAGGTTTCGTCGAGCAGCGGCACAAACTGCTGCGCGAGAGTGATTGCATTAGGCATAAATCATTACTCCTTCTTAGTCGTCAGCCCGAACGCTGCACGCAGCGCATCCGAGCCGGTTGCGGGACCGCCGCCGCTGCCGCCCTTGGTAGCGATCGGGGTCTTGTCGTCGTTCTCCGGCAGAAACGCATTCGGGTCGGTTTCCTGATAGGTCTTGGTGAAATCCTCCAGACCCAGCAGTTTACCCTCCTGAACCGGCAGCTTCTTCGCGGTCAGGTCGGCCACAAAGGCTTTCCTTGCGCTCTCCGAGGAGAATTTCAGCGCGGCGGTCGCTTCCTTCACGGCAAAGCCGTATTCCGCTGCCGCCAGCTGATCCTTGAGCGTCTGGGTGTCCGTGTTATACTTGGATTCCCATTCGTCGGCCTTGGCCTTTACGCCCTCGATGTCCATGTCCTTGTAGGACTTGATGGTGTCGTTGGCGGTGGTGAGCTGCTCTTTCAGGCCGTCGCGCTCGGTGGTGAGGGTCGTGATCTGGTTGTTCTTTGCCTCGATGTCACGGCCGTTCTCGGCCATGATGGCGTCAATGGCACTCTTGGGCAGCTTTGCGCCCTCGCCCAGATCCAGACCTTCGAGAAATTCGCGTTTCATGCGTTGTCCTTCCTCCGCTACGCTTTTTTACGAGGGTCGCATCCTCCTGCGGTGTGCCCGTTTACGCCCGGCACTGGCGAATTTGGGTATGAAAAAACCGCCTTGTCGGCGGCTTGTTCGCGGTTTTGGGTATAAGAAAACCGCCTTGCTTTCGCTTGGCGGCTTAGGTATTCGGTTCGCTTACGCGGTACCAGCCGCATTTCGCGCACGCGGCATCTGCTTTGTTCAGGTCAAACGGTTCGGGCAGCAGTTCGGCATCCATGTTGTCCTCTCGGACTTCCTGCACCTCATAGCAGCCGCCTGCGCCGCCCCAGCTTATCTCACGCTGAAATAGCGGACAAAAGTGCCTTTCGGCGGGTTCTCGTGCTTTCATTGGTTCTCCTCCAGATAATCGTCGTACTTCTTCCGCCACTTCTGCGGAACAGCGGTAACCAGCTTGTGGTCAAAGTTCAGGACTGCGTAGCCATCCTCCGCCATGAATTTAAAGGTCTGGCGTTCCGGCTGATACAGGGTCAGCTTGGCGCTGTCCACAAAGGACTGTGCGCGTTCTGCCGTCATGTCGGCACGGTCGGTCTTGACCGCACGGTTCTCCACCGCATGAGCGCTTTCGCTCACGATCTTCGGCGCACCGGCAGAAACGATGATCTCCTTTTCGCTGATCCTCTGCTTGTATTCTACACCCTGCTGTTCCAGCAGGTCAATGATTGGTTTCTCTTTCAGGTACTCCCGCAGATTTTCCTCCGGACCGCTGAGTGAGAAATACCGGTTGGCCTTGTGCTGTGCCGAACGAGCCGAACCGCTTGCCTGCGCCGCTGTTTTGCGGCTCCAGCCTGCAATCTGCTCCCGATCACGCTGGCGTTTCAGTCCGGTCTGCGAGAGGAAATCCTTCTGCACGGTCTGCCACTGGGCGATCTTGACCGCGCTCTCAGTGGTATCCTGTCCGGCGGCCTTCATGGCGATATTCTCGCGCTTCCAGCGCCTCAGCTTGCGCTCAATGCCGCGCTGGGTCTGGAGTGCCTCGTACTCGGTCATTTTCTTGCCGTTATACTCGTAGTCCTTCGCCTTGTAGCTGTCGAGCAGCTTGTCCGAGTAGGTTCTCGGTAGCCCCTCGAAGAACGGGTAGAACGAATGCGAACAGTTCCAGCCGCCAAGCCCCTCGCCGGTGCCGTAGCCGGTCACCTGCACGAAATCCGGGTACTTGCGGCTCTTGCCCGACCGGCTGAACACCTGTCCCTGCCACTCGGCGTGAGATGGTCGTGCGCCGCTGTGCGCGGTGGTTTCCACCAGATCGCAACCGAGTTCGTCGGCTCTGGCCTCCTGCATCTGCAGGCAGGTCTGGTTGACGCCGGTAACGAGCGCACGCCGCACCGCGACCTCAAGCGTGTCAACGTGCCCGCTCGGATAGGTTATCGCGCCGACACCCTGCTGTGCAAGGTGCTTGATGGCGCTCCTGACCGCTGTGTTCGGGTCAAATGCACCGCTCGTCACCTGCATATAGGCGCGGTCGAGCGCGTTCTCGAACTGCCGTGTGGCCGTGTTGGCTGTTGTTTTTGTGAGGTTGCGGAACAGGCCGCCCGTCTTTTGCAGTCCGGCGTTCAGCACCTCCTGCACCGCAGGCGAGAGTTCCGACTTGCCGACCAGACCGGCAGCCTGATAGATCTTCTCATCAGCTGAGAGCGTTTCCACGCCTGCCTCCTGCATGATGGCGGCAATCTCTTTGCGGCTCTTGCCGGTCAGGCCGGACAGCTTGGAAATGATGTCTCTGCGGAGTGCGCCCATCTCCTCGAGCTGCTCCATCTGGTACTGCGCGGACGGAATGAACAGGTCAAAGCCGTTGATGCGCCGTGCCATGTCAGCGAGAATGTCCGCCTCTGCCTGTGCGTAGAGTTCCACCACGCTGTCCGGCAGCCGCTGGAGGTATTCCGGCGTGAGCATGGCTTACTCCTCCCCGAACAGCGGCGGCGATGCCGCAGGCATGAACGCCTTGGCCTCGTCCTCCGAGATACCGAAGTACCACGCGAGCAGCTTCTCCGGCGAGAGGTAGCCGCTGTCTACCAGTTCCTTGCGGCGCATATATTCCTTGTCGGTGTCCTGCAGTACGCCGTCGCCCCAGCTGAAGCTGACCTCGTACTCGCCCATCGGCGCGAGCTTGTACAGGCTGGCGTAAAAGTCCATCACCCAGATCAGATGCTCGAGTGCGCTCTGCAAGGCTCTCTGCACGTCGCACACAGCGGAGTAGGAACGCTGCTTGCTGCTCCTGATCTCCTCGGCGGTCTTGTCCACAGCCTGTGGGTCGGACAGCGTGCCGTAAGCGAGGTTGCAGTTGAACTCGATGCGCTTGAGCAGCTTGTCCAGTCCATTGAACAGCGAGGTGTCGCGGATGGCCGGATTGAACACCTTGTACAGATCGCCGCTCTGTCCCTGGTCGATCGCGAGTTCTCGGAACAGGCGCTTGCTGCGCGGCGGCAGCGTTGCCGGTCTGCCGTCCGGACCGCTTACCTGCAAGGCACCCTGACTGGCGTCGATGGCAAGCTCACTACCCTCGTACTCCCACAGGATGCGGCTGTACTGCCGGTCGGCTTCGCGGATCAGCCCGACGGCGCGGCTGTACACCGACACACCGAGCGGGCTTTCCGGGTCAACCGTGTTGCTGAACGGCAGCCGGAAGTACGCGAACAGCACGCCCTCGGGCGCGGTGCCGTCCTTGTAGCGGATGGTCAGCTCAGGTTCGAGGTCTGCCCATTCATCGACGGCGGCAAGGCTGCACGGATTGCCGAGCGTGCCCTGCGACAGCGACGAGTAAGCCAGATTGCGGATGTTGTAGCCGTCGTCGGTCAGCTGGTGGTGCTCCATGCGCGTGTAGTAGGTCTTTCCCTTGGTGACCTGCTCGACGAATACGGCTCCGGTCACCTCGCCGCGGCTGTTGAACGCCGTCGGCAGAAAGCGCCACGCCGGAACGCAGTCCACAGCTATCCGCTCGCCGTCCACATAGGGCTTGAACACCAGACCGCCGCCTGCGGCCGCTGTTTCGACCTGACTGCGGAGTTCGTTCAGCACCCGCTCGTACTCGCCCTGCAGGTAGTCTGCGCGTGCGCTGCCGGTGATGCTGCTCTCCAGCTCAACGGTCGTCAGGCGGGCAATCTCGCCCGCGATGGCGGCAGGCAGGCCGAGGCTCTGGGTCGTGTCGTCCAGCCACGGCGCACGGTCAATGAACATCATCGCCCACTGGTCAATGGCGGCCTGCATCTCCGTGCTGATGGCCACATCGACCTTGAGCGAGCGTTTTGCATCGTTGATATGCAGCATTTTTGTGAAAACACCTCGAATCCATGTTAAAAATCTTTGTAACATCACTGACCTCGTTTCTTCCAGACAGGTTCCAGTCCGTACCGCACCGCATCAATGTGGTGGTTGTTGGCATCGGGATAGCCTGCCGTGATCTCGCCGTCCGCGCCCCGCTCGTACTCGTACTCGCTGAATTCCTTCCAGGTGTCCGGGCACCGTACCGGGTCAATGACGATGCGGAGGAGCGACTGCAGCCACTTGTGCGAGTAGTCCACGCTGCCGGATCCCTTGATGGCGCCGCGGCAGAACAGGCCGTAGTTCTTGTAGTCCTGCACGGACTTCGGCTCGGCAGAATCCGCCGTGATGCGGTCAGCACCGGTCAGGCCGAACGCGAGCAGCGCATCGGCGGTTGCGCGGTTGCCCTGCTTGTACCGGGTCAGCTCCCCGAAGATGTACAGCGTGCGGCGTGCGGCATCGTAGTGCATCCGGTTGAACGCCCACGGGTCCGGGTAGAAGCCCCAGTCAACGCCGTTGTAGATGCGGTCGAAGCGGCTGATCTCCTCATCGGTGATGCGGCGGCTTTGCAGGTTGTCGAACACCTCAGCGCCCGAGCCGGTCACCTTGCCGAGATACTCATGCTCGTAGGCAGCTGGGTTTGTGTCGCGCAGGTGCTCGGCATCCATGATGAACTGCTCACCGAGCCATGCACGCGGCACGGTCAGATAGGTGCTGTGGTGATTGACCAGGTCGGATCTGTTCCAGTTTGCCGGGTTATTCACCCAATTCCTCTGAGATTTGGGCGGGTTGTAGGAAAAGAACACGGTGAATTGTTCGCCGCCACGCACAACGGACTGCCGCACACTGCGGATTTTCTCCGGGTTCTCAAACTCATCCAGCTCCTCAAACCACAGGTACTTGATATAGCCTTTGGAGACCTTGATGGACTTGGCCTTTTTGACCTTATCAGCGCCCCGGAACAGGATGACCTGCCCGGTGGGGATGTATGTGAGCCGCAGCGGGCTCACCGTTTCCTTCCACAGGTGAGCCACGCCCAGCTTGTTGATCGCCCATAGCAGCTGCTCAAAAACGCTGTCATGCAGCTGCTCCTTGTAGCGGCGGAACGCCACCGCATTGGTGATCTTGCCTGCCTGAGCATCCCTCATCATGTCAAGAATAATCTCCGTACCAACGAACGAAGACTTTGCGGAACCTCGCCCGCCGTCCAGCTTGTAGTAGGTGTGCCCGCCTGCGGCGATGTCGCGGTGCACCTCGTAGAACGACGGCGCGATGACGTCGGTCAGCTTAACCTGTTCCGCTGTCGGGAATGTCGTCAATAATCTGCACCCCCATATCTCCGGTCAGGTGCACGTTGTCGGTGAACATACCGAGGTGCTTGCCGAGCAGCTCCAGTGCTTTGAGCTTGTCCGCCATGCGGATCTCGCGCTCAATGCCCATCCCGGCATCGGTCGGGATCTGCTTGACCTTGACCGAGGCAATGGCGGCGGTATCGTCCGCGCTGGCGTTCGGCAGCAGCTTAGCGTTCTCAAAGTCCACCACATCGGCAGCGTTGACAAACGCCACCTTTGCCAGCTCACGCACAATGCGCTCTTGATTGACCCCCGTCCGGCGGGACAGCTCCGCCATGGCGGCATCAATGCGCGCGCGGATTTCAGGTTTGTGCAGGTTTTCCGAGCCGATAGACCCGGCGGTTTCCGGGCTGTATCCGGCACGGATCGCCGCCTGCGTGGCGCACAGGTCGATGAGGTATTCCTCGACGAACCGTTTCTGTTTGCTTGTCATGGTTTCACTTCCTTTCGGGCACGAAAAAGCACCCTTGTTTCCAAGAGTGCCTTTCCGGAGGTGTTTCCAATGCTATGAAGCAGGAGAAATGCGGGACCTTAGTTTCATTCCCGCTGAACTTCATGATACCAGTATAGCAGGAAACTATGTGAACTAACATGGCCTGTTCGCATTTTCTTTCAGAATTTTTTCTGCTGCCTGCAATGCTCTGCCATGCAGCCGCATGACCCAGCGCAGAGTGCGGTCTAAGTCAACCGCGATTTTCTCCCACTTCTCAAAGTTTAAGTACCGTTTTGTGAGAAGTGTCCGCAGGGTTGTATCCGGCACCTCGACAATCACCGCCGCGATCTCCTGCTTGATGCCCACCAGCTTGTCGATCTGGGCATCCACCTGTGCGGCAAAGTCGGCGTAGCGGCTCAGGCCGCCGTCTGAGGTACCGCCGCCGCCCGGTGCACCGCTCACCGATGCCACGCCGGACACGCAGCGGTCATATGCCCGGCGCTTGGCACTCTCCAAAGCCGTAATCTCGCGGTCGAGTGCCCACCCGCGGTTCAGCCAATCCTTAGTTGTCATAATCCTACCTCAACGTGATTCCGTAGTCTTCGAGTTCCTTTTCGAGATCGGCGATCGACACATAGCCCTTGGAAACGCTGTCCGCGAGGTAGTTTACCTCGTCCCAGACCCGCCGGAGCCGTGTGTAGCCGAAGCCCTCCTTATCCCGCAGCGCCGAGAAAAAGATTGCCCATGCTGTTGTTACCGCCTCGTTCTGCGCGGCTTTCTTTGCCTTTTGTACGTCCGCCAGTGTCGCCGGACGCCTGTGCGGATTGACACGCTTTTTCTTCATCGCCATACCTCCATGCTAAATAGCGCCGAACCTTGTCGCTGTATTTAGTCATGCGACGTCACCGTAACCGGAATGATCATCTCCGGCAGGAAATTCACCTCGTAGTGGAACTTGTCCACGTAAGCGCCGCTGACGTCCTCCACAACGTAGATCGTCCAGTCGTTGAGGTACACAAGGTGTTTCTTGTAAACGCCCTGCCCGGTCTCGACAGTCACCTCCAGCTCGTTCTCGCTGTTGTTCGAGATGGCGAAGTTGCCGATCAGCTCAAACACCGGCTTGTCCGTACGCGCGTTGATGACTTCCAGACGGCGCGTGACGTTGAAATTGTCCGCCTCCTTCGAGATGTTGTACGCAACGCGCTCGCTCTCCCTGCAGGCCGACAGACTACACATCATAGCACCGCAGAGCAGTGCCGCCATGATTTTCTTTTTCATTTTTGTTCCTCCAGATATTTTCTCATAATTCGGACCGCTACGCGGCACGCCTCGTCACAGTCGGTGCAGAGCCGCGCCTCCGGGTTCATATGACCGGTGCAGCCCATGCAGCCGCCGAGGCGCTTGAGCTGCGCAAGCAGCGTGTCGCGTTCCTTTGCGACCTGCTCCAGCGCGTGTTCATACAGGCTCAGCCGCACCGCGGCCTCCCGCGCGATCGCGCAGCCATGCACGCCGCAGTTGTGCTCATGCCCGCAGCCGAGGCAGACCAGCGAGCCGGTCTGCACTTTCAGACTTTGCAGTGACTTGATAAGCTCGTCAGTTTTCATCGGTCGTCACTTCCCATCTCAACTTCATTTCCGCCGGGTAGAGATCCGTTTCCGGACAGCGAGCGCCTGTCCAGCGCAGGCCGCCAGCCTTCCCCATACACTTCCAGCCAGCGGCTTTCAGGCTTGTCCCCGGTTCGCTTTCCAAAATGTACGTTATAAGTCGCTTGTATCCCATCGCCCGGGCAACTCGCCATGCGGCAGCGTAGAGCATGGAGCACGCATTGCGCGTGCCGTCCGTGCACAGACGATTGACCTCCAGTGTCAGTAATCATCCAAGTGGCGCGACACCGGTCGGCCTACAATAGCAACACCGACGATTTTATCTCCATCCGCACATGCAATCGAAAACTTATGTCCGACAGTCGGCTTGTGATGACGGTGATGATCTCTTACATAGGCATTTGCACCTCGCAGCGAGATCGGTATGATTTCAAGCGCCATGGTTCTCACCCCGTTCCAGCAGCTCCTTCCGCAGCTCCTTGAGCTTGTCCGTCAGCAGGCTCTCGGCCTTGCTCCCGGCTTTCAGCTTGCCGCCCTTATTGCAGAGATTGAAACGCGGACGATTGACGTTGCCCATGCTGCCGCCCGGAAAGAAGTCGTCGCCCTCATACCAGCTGGCCGTAAAGAACGAGCCGTCCGGCAGGTCGAGCCGGTACACGCTAAGCCCAATCTCGGGCGCTTTGTGCCAGATGCCCCAGTTACGCCAGTCAGACAGCACGGCCTTACGCTTGCTCTCGTTGGTCAGGGCGAGAATGTCCTTACCTGTCAGTCCCAGCATCATACCTCATTTCCTCCCATCCGCAGCAGCTCTGCGGCCACGCACTCCGAGCAGTGCTCGATCAGGTCGTCATGGTCCTCGATTTCTCGCGGAAATCTGCAATACTCGTCGCAGAACTCCTCCATCACCTTGTTTGCCCGCTGCTCCCAGCAGGCCGGATGGAACACGGGTGCAGTCCGCACACCCTGTCCACAGAATTTACATTTTGCCATTGTTCTCCTCCTCAAAACATCGTTTCAACTTCCCCGACGATCTTCTTCACCTCGGGGTTCTCGCTCTGCCGCAGCAGCTTCATTGCCGTACCGGCACGCAGCCACTCGGCCTCCTGCGCGAGGTTACGCTCGTAATCTTTTTTCAGCTCCTGCTTATACGCCACGCCCTCCTCACGGGTCAGGCCGCCGTGAAAATGCAGCTCATACAGCAGCCGCAGCGCCAGCCAGATCATGCGCTCGGCGGGTGTCAGACCGTCCGGCTCGGGTTTGCGGTCGTATGCCCGCTGGTTCATCTCCTCAAAGTCCATATCAGCCCTCCACCGGCTCGATGTGAATCCAGATGCCGGGCGTGTCCGCCCAGAATTTCTCCGTGATCTCCGAGCACACCAGCGCATCGTCCGTCCAGAAGTGCTCGGCGGTCATGCAGTCCTTGAGCAGCTTCTGCAGGTTGTCCGTATCCGGCTTTGTCGTACGGTAGCTGCCGTTCGGGTGTTTTCCTCGCGGGAACAGCCACTTCACTACGAGCCGCACACCGCCTGTATACGGCTGTTCCGGCCGGTGCTGCCCGAGGTGAGCGCACAGCTTTGCCCGAGCGGCGGCAAGCGCCTGCGGCTCGTAGAACTGCGGCTTGCCATGCACCACGCGCACCTGCTTCTCCTGCGCCGTACACGTCGGCGGGCGCATCGCCATGAAAAACTGCGTTACCATTTTCTTCTTCTCTCCTCTCGCGCGACGGGTCCAGTCGTGTGTGCGCTCTCCAACCATTTGTGAGGGGCGCCTTCCAAGCCCCCTCACATGGTGAGTGCGTTCACACACTGACCCACCTGGTTGTGTCACTTGTGACATTGTCAAAAATATATACGTAGTATATATATGGTCGTGTCGTCACTCTCGACATGACCATAATTTCAGGTCGTGTCGCAGGTTATGTCACTAACGACATGACCTGAACCGTAAGGTCGTGTCACAGGTTGTGTCGCAAGCGTCATAACCTTAACTTTCAGGTCATGTCGCAGGTCGTGTCATTCAAAATTTTTCCACTATTCTTATCCAGCGAATAACCATAATCCTTAATCCAACGGTAGACGGTTCTCGAAGTCGGCTTCTGCACCTCTCCGTTCTCATCCTGCTCGGTGTAGTATTCGATAACGTCCTGCACGGTCGGTGCATCCCCGCCCAGACACAGCGCGTTGTACGCCGTGTCGAACGCTTCCTTCTTGCTCTGCTTCGCCTGCTTCGCCTTGCCCTTGCGGGCCTTTGCGCCGCGCTGCCATGCCGGAGCGGCCTCGTCCGGATTGATGTCCTGCAAAGCGCCGTTGCCATCCGGCCGGTGCACCGGAAACTCGAACCACAGGTTGACCGGCGGGAACTTCGGGAACTCACGCAGCGTGCCCTCGATGCGCCACGCCGTCCGCGCCTGCACCTCTTTTCTCGTGTCCGCAATGCGGTCGAGCAGGTGATTATAGTCCACGCCGGAGAGCAGCCGCCTGCAGGCATCCATGGCGGCACGCTGGCTGCACAGGTCGTCCTGCGATACCTCGTCGCTCTTTCCTGCTGCCTCGAGCGCCGCGCCGCACACACGGCAGACGGCATTGTTCTCCATCTGAGTGCGTAAATCGTCCGACACCTCGAGTTCGATGAGGTCGAGCAGCGCATCCGGGTCGCGGGCGAACACGCCCGAGCCGCTCGCGCGGTCCATCGAGCGCTTGCCGCCCTGTGCACCCTTTGAATGGTGGTGGCAGTAGATGGTCGCGCAGCCGAGTTCGGTGCACACCTTGTCAAACTGGTTGCAGAAGTTCGCCATCTGGTCGGCAGAGTTCTCGTCGCCGGTGATGACCTTGTAAATGGGGTCGATGATGACCGCGATGTAGTCCTTCTTGACCGCTCTGCGAATCAGCTTGGGCGTGAGCCTGTCCATCGGCACGGACTTGCCGCGCAGGTTCCAGATGTCGATGTTGCCGAGGTGCTCAGGCTTCCAGCCGAGACAGCTGTACACATCCTTAAAACGGTGCAGGCAGGAGGCGCGGTCAAGCTCGAGGTTGACGTACAGCACTCTGCCCTGTGCACAGTCGAAGCCGAGCCAGCTTTTGCCCTCGGCGATGGCGATGGTCAGCTCGATCAGTGCGAACGACTTGCCCGCCTTGGACGGTCCGGCAAGCAGCATCTTGTGTCCCTGCCGGAGCACGCCGCTGATGAGTGCCGGTGCCAGCGGCGGCATTTCGTCCCAGACAGCGCTCATGCTCTCCGGATCGGGTAAATCGTCCGTTGCGCTCTCAATGAACTCGCGCCACTCGGCAAAGTTCGTCTTGCCGATGTTGGTGTCGATGAGAAACTGCTTGTGTCCCTTTCGCAGCACGCCCGGCATACGCGACAGGCGCGACGGATTGCGGTTCTGCTGGTCGAGTTCCAGACCGTTCTTGCGGCAGACCGTGTACAGGTATTCGACCCGCTTGCGGTACTCGGGATAGTCCGGTGCGTCGATGTGTACAATGGCGTGCACGCTCTTGCCGCCCGAGTGCACCAGACACGCCACCGGCAGCTCCAGCTCGCGGATGAGCGCGTTCTGGCGGTCGATGTCCATGCCGTCGCACTCGACGAGCGCATAGCGGAACGCGGTGACATTCTCGTTGCGGATGCCCTTGCCGTCGAGCGGGTTGAAGCGGATCCACGCGCCGACCGCCGGGTCGTAGTCACCGAGCACGCTGCCGATGTCGTCGCCGCAGGCAGAGAGCGCCTGCACCAGCTGACCGGCGGTTCGTGCCCAGTCGCCCTTGGTCGGCATGGCCTTGCCGTCCTCGTTCGAGAACGAGCGGGTGACGTAGCCGACGTGCTCCTCGCTGTCGAACAGCGTTTCGAGGTAGGTGATGAGCTGCTGCGCCGGATGCCACTCGGCGGGTTCGGCAATCTCCTGCGCCTCGACCCAGTGCGGGTCAATCACGCGGTAGGGTTCGTTCCCGCCGATCTCATCGTCCCAGCCGAGTTCACAGTCGCCGCCGTTCGGCTGCCAGCCGCCGCGCTGCGCCATCTGCACGATGGTTCCCGCCGTGATGGGCGTGTCCGTGCCGCGAAAGCTGTCCCACTTGCGGGCGCACTCGCCGGTGCGGTAGCGCCCGCCGTTCCGTCTTGACCAGTCCTCCCACAGACCGACGGGATAGCCTGCTTCTTTCAGCCCCATGCCGACGCCGACCCACTCGCTGTACGAGAGTTCTCTCGGGTCGATGTAGTCCAGCGCCTGCCGGAGATCGAGTTCGTCCTGCTTCATTTATCCTCCATTATCCCATGTAGGTTTTCGGGTCGATGCCGCGCGGAATGCGCCAGCCGTTGGCGGCAATGCGGTCGATGAGCTGCTTTGCCTGCTCAAACTGCCAGGTGCCGACGTGCGTAAAGCCCTTGCCCTCCAGAAAGCGAATCTGCTTGGGTGTTGTCAGACCCTCGGTGCGGCGTGCCGCCAGACGGTCGAGCAGCTTTGCTGCCTTGCCCGCGCATTCGATCTCGTCCGGACGGATGCCCCACTTTTCCAGTGCGCCGATCTGCTTTTCGCTCGGCGGCGCGATCTCCCAGCCAAAGGCGGGCGTGTAGCCTGCCAGATCCTCCGCCTGAATGGACAGCTCAAACTGTAACGGGTCCACCAGACGGCGCTTGCGGCTTTTCATCTCCGCCAGCTGCTTGGCGAGGGATTCCTCACGCTGCTGCACCACATCACTCTCGGCCTGCTCAGCGGCTTCCAGAATGTCCACCGGACCGCCCTGCTCGGCTGCGCTCTCGGTCATGCTCTCTGCAACTTCGGCGGTTTCGCAGACCAGATGCGCCGGTCTACAAAGCTCGTGCCGCTCGGTGTGCCACAGGAAATCCAGCAGCAGCAGGTCGGTCTTGCCGGGAAACAGGCGCGTGCCGCGGCCTACCATCTGGCTGTACAGGCTGCGTACTTTAGTCGGGCGCAGCACCACAACGCAGTTGACGCTCGGGCAGTCCCAGCCCTCGGTGAGCAGCATACTGTTGCACAGCACGTTGTACTCGCCGCGGTCGAATGCCGCAAGGATTTCCGCGCGGTCGGGCGATTCGCCGTTCACTTCTGCCGCACGGAAGCCGCGCGAACACAGAATATCGCGGAATTTCTGGCTGGTCTTGACCAGCGGCAGGAACACAACGGTCTTGCGGTCGGCACAGGTCTTTGCCATCTCGTCTGCGATCTGGTAGAGGTACGGGTCGAGCGCACTATCGAGGTCGCCCGGCTTAAAGTCGCCGGACTGCACGCCGACACCGCTTAAATCCATCTTGAGCGGCACGGTCAGTGCCTTAATGGGCACGAGGTAGCCCTCGCGGATAGCCTTTGTCAGCGAATACTCATACGCCAGCGACTGGAACACGCTGCCGAGGTTTCGCATATCACCTCGGTCGGGCGTTGCGGTTACGCCGAGCACCTTTGCGCTGTCGAAGTGATTCAGGATACGTCCGTAGCTGTCGGATACCGCGTGATGCGCTTCGTCGATGATGATGGTGCCGAAGTAGTCCCGCGGGAACGCCGCCAGCCGCTTGGGCCGCATAAGGGTCTGCACCGAGCCGACCGCCACGCGCAGCCAGCTGCCCAGACAGCTCTGCTCGGCTTTCTCGGTCGCGCAGGAAAGTCCGGTCGCGGTGTGCAGCTTGTCGGCGGCCTGATCGAGCAGCTCGCCGCGGTGCGCGAGGATGAGCACGCGGTCGCCCTGCCGCACCCTGTCCTCGGCAATCTTCGCAAAAATGACAGTCTTTCCGCAGCCGGTGGGAATAGAAAGCAGGGTGCTGTCGTCACCCTGCTCCCAGCGGTTCTCGACCGCCTCACGCGCCGCCTGCTGATACGGTCGCAGTTCCATATTAGAATGCTCCCGGCGTGAAGCCGCCCGCCTGCTGCATGGACGGCGCACCCAGCGGATCGAGGAACTCGTCCAGATCGTTGGTTTCGCGGTCTGCGCCGGTCTTGTCCTTGTAAGTACGCTTGGTAATGCGGCAGCGGCCGGTCTTGCCGGTGACGGCCGCCCAGTTCATACGCAGCTTTTCGCCGTGCTTACGCAGACCGATGCTTGTGAAGAACTGGCACAGCTTCCACTCAAAACGCTTGAGAAGAAACAGGTTGACGTTCATCTCACTCTCGCCGTCCGGCGCATCCACACGCAGGTGCAGGATAGCCTGATTGCACGGCGCTACCTTTTCGCTGCCTGCGTAGCGGGCACGCTCAAAGCCCAGTACGGTAAACGGGTACTCGCCCGGCTCGAGCACACGGCGCGGACTGCCCTCGTTTTCGATCTCGTCTTCCCAGCCGAGTTCCTGATCCAGAATGTTGTCGTTCATAATGATTGTCCTCCTTGATTAAAACGGAATGTCCTTGCGCTCCTTCAGAATGACCTGATAGAGCTGATCCCACGCACCGATCAGGCAGCCGTTTACAAAATCCGCCGGATAGTCGGTGATCTCCATGCCGAGCGGGAAATATCCCTTGGCGGAAACGGCGGTCTGAATGTCGGTCGCGGTGACGTTGTTGGCCTGCATCAGGTCGCGCAGCGCCTGCGGGATACCAGCCGGAATGTCCGGCACGGTGCCGTCCGGTTTCGCCGGTTCGCTTACTGCCGCCTGTGCGGGTGCATCGGAAACGTCCTTACACTTATCCGGCGTTTCGTCCGCAGAATTGACCGCTAACGGTTCATTTTCCGAAAAATTTTCCGAAATATTTTTGCCGTCCCCGATGATATGGGCGATTCCGGCATAATCGAACGGCATCTCGCCGGGCAGGCCGAAGCGGTTCTTGGCATCCCAGCACGGGTGATGGGTGGTGTACATCCGGCGCTCGCCGCCCTGCCCCTTGGTCTTGCCGTTCTCGGTCTTGACGGCGAACGTCTTGTAGTTAGCGAACAGCACCATGTCCGCCCACTCCTTGACGAGCGGCGCGGTCTTGGCGGACAGCTTCATCTCCCAGCGGTCGTATGCGCCGAGCTCGTCCGGCTGCTCAAATTTCCGCATCTTGGCGTGCGCCGTCACGACTACGTTCACGCCGCGCTCGACCAGCTCGTTCAGCGTATTCAGCAGGGCGCCGAACTCCTCCATCAGATAGGTGTAGCCCTTGCCGTAGCCGAACTCCTCGATGCTCTTTTTCTGGTTCTTGTCGCAGACGTAGCGGCTGCACAGCAGCTCCGCCCAGTCCATCGTGTCGATGATGAGCGTGCCGCACAGGCTCGGGTCGGCAATACACTCCTTGACCAGACCGAGCAGCATGACCCAGCTGGTCGGCTTAGGTGTGCGGGCAACGTCCATGTGCTTGGTGCCGCCCTCGGTGTCGATGAACAGCGGATTCGGGAACTGTGCGGCAAACGTAGACTTGCCGATGCCCTCCGGACCGTACACAACAACCTTGAGCGCGGTCTTCTGTTTTCCGCGGATGATCTGCATTAAAATGCACCTGCTTTCCATGTACTCTGCGGCTCGTCAGGTAAAGGCTGTTCCTCTCCCTGCACATAGCCGTCCTCGATGATGATGGAGCACTCGTCGCCGGTCGAAACGCGCGTTGCGATCGCCTGCAAGCCCTCGCTTTCCAGCCATGCGCCGAACTCGCGCAGCGTGCCGAGGTCCATCTGCTCCAGCTTATCGAGCAGCACGAAGCCGCACTGCGGCTTGAGGCAGCGCACAATGGCGGTCGCCACCCGCAGCTGCTCGCTGCCGGACATATTATCCCATTTCTGGCCGTGATAGGTCAGTGCGCCGTCCGCAACGCCGAGGCCCTCCATCGGCAGCTTGGCGCCGTCCAGCAGCGCGCGCTTGTCCTCGCGGAGCTGTTCAATTTCGGCGGTCAGGCTGTCGTACTGCTGCTGATAGGCACGGGCATCCTCCTCGGCCTTTTCGCGGTTGAGGTTGTCGCGCACCTTGGCGTTGATGGTTTCGATGTCGGCAATGCTGCGTTCCAGCTCCTCGGTGCTCTCGTCCACCAGCTGCTCGGCGGTCTTGCGGGCGGTGGCAAGGTCAGCCGTCTTAGCGGTGAGTTCGTCCTCGGCGGTTTGCAGCTGACGGTGCAGCTCATCCACACGCGCGGTCAGGGTACTCACCTGCTGCTCGAGCAGGCTTGCCATCGCCCGCTTGCTCTGGTTCTCGCCGTTGCGGGCAAGGATTGCCTGCTGCTGACGAATGAGGTCACTTGCGGAGATGAGTTCGTCCGGTGCATCCGGCCAGTACGGCTGCTCTTTCGCGTACTTTGCTTTCTGGTCGGCAATGCGGCCGATGGCAAGGCGCTCGTTGTACTGCTCCTGCTCTTTGCGTTCCAGTGCGGCAAGCTGTTCGCCCACGCCGATGATGCGGAGCAGCGTGTCCGCCTTTTCGCGGTCACTCGCCTGCATAAAGCGCGGCAGATCGAGTGCCAGCTGCTCGATAAAGGCATTGAGAAGCTGCTGTCCTGCCTTGCTGCCCGATGGATCGATGACCTTGAGGTCGCTGTTCTTGCCGCGGCGCTCGACGATCAGGCCGTTGGACAGCGTGACCTTGATGTGCGGCGGGATCGTGCTGCCCTCGCGGGTCGCCATAGAGGGACGGAAGCGGTCGCCGCCGAGCGCCCATGCGATCGTGTCCAGCAGCGAGGTCTTGCCCTGGTTGTTGTTCCCGCCGATGATGGTCAGGCCGGTTGCGCTCGGATGCAGCTGCACCGCACGCACGCGCTTGACGTTCTCCGCCTCGAGCGAGGTGATCTTAATGGGGTCGGTCATGGTTACATCTCCTCCAGCAAAGCCTTGACGATGTTCTTCGGCGTGCCGCGGCGCAGCAGGTCGGCAATGTCATCGCCGGTCAGCTTCGCGCCCTTGCGGACGAGTGCTGCATCGAGCGTTGCGTCCTCGCACGGCTCCGTGCTCCACGTCGGCGTACCCTTGCTTGCGATTGCGCGGATCAGCTTAACACGGAACTCCTCGGCAGCATTCTTGTCCTGCTCGCGCACGTTCGTGTAGATCGTCTTGACCGCGTAGCCGATCTGGCTGACTACCAGATCCATGTCGCCGCCCAGCGCAATCTCCGTGCGGTTGTTGTCGCCGTTTTCCGTACAGATAATCTTTACCATTGAAATTCTCCTAACTTCATGCTATTATGTGGTTGAATACATTTCTTTGCCGCTGATCGGGATTGCCGTCCTGACAGCGGCGTTTTTCATGCGCGGATCTCGTCATACGCGACGATAGCTGCGATCTGGCAGACCGATTCCTCTGTGTTCGGGTGTTCCCAAACGAGATATGCCAGCTCGTTCAACTGCTTCTCGATGGTCGTCAGCACCTTGCGCCAGCAGCCGGACATCGTGACGAAATCATCTACCTTGCCGACGACGTTGTCGAACGCCGTGAAGATCATGCGGTCGAGGTCAACATCAGTTGGGTTAAGGTCTTGCGACACTGGGTTAAGCTCTGGTTCCGGCTCAGCCTCGACGGACGGCTCGGTTTCAGCTTTCTGCTCCGGTTCTGCCTCGGCCTCGGGTACCGGTTCGGTACTCGGCTCCGGCGTCTTGCTGCCGGTCCGCTGCCGTGCTGCCATGGCGGCCAGCTTGGTGATGACCTTATCGCTCGACACGCCCAGCGCCTCCGCGATCTCGTTCGCAGACTTGCCCTCGTCGCGCAGCGTTGCCAGCTGCTCGAGCTGTTCATCTGTCCAGCGGAAGTACGGACGCTTGCTCGGCTTGATGCCGCGGCCGTGCTTTGCGGTGTCCTCTACGCCGAACTCGGATGCGACCGAGGCGAGAGTTTCTGCGAAATTGTTGTTTTGCATTGGATTTCCTTCTTTCTAAATTTTGTTGTTCTTGAACCCTGCGGATTGCGTCACCCAGAGATAAAAGGTCAATGTCGGAATGTAAAATGCGCGGTTGTGCGCATTTTTCTTGAGCCAGCCCAGTCCGAACGGACAGGAACCATGCTCCAGACACGCCCGCAGGCTTTCGCCCGCCATGCCGAGGAACGCTGCGCACTCCTCAATCGGGATTTTGCTGGGGTACTTCTCGCAAAGCTGCTCCAGCTCGTCCAGCTTTGTGATGATGGTGGTGGGTACTGCCATAGATGTTCACCTCCCTTTGTTATCGTATACGCAACATTCAGGGCAAAAAAATTTTGATGTCCGTATGGTATTCCCGCATAATCAACTCTGCCTCACTGACAGTGAAATCCGACTGACCGTTTACCTTCTGTGAAACAGTCGTCGGTGTGACACCGAGTAGTTCGGCAATATGCGAATAAATGATACCGTTTTCCCGCATAAATCCCTTGAATTTGTTATACGGTTCGTGAATGAGTTTCTTCTTCTCGACCATCGGCTTCTCCTCCCTTCGTTGCGTTTTCGATAACAAGACTATAACACCCTGCCGTTGCGTTGTCAATAACTATTTTTAATTTTGTTATCGAAAACGCAAATTTCCATATTGATTTTCTTAATTGTATGTGATACGATAAATTCAAAAGGAGGAAGCTATTATGGCTGACTTTGGTAAAATATTAAAAGATTTGCGCACCGAAAGCGGATATTCTCTCGAAAGCCTTGCTAAAACCTACAATGATCGTTTTGGCGGCCGCCTGAACAAGAGCACGATCAGCAGATATGAAAACGGTCTGCAGGAACCGATCATCACCGTGGTTTCTAATTTCGCAAGACTGTTTGATGTCAGCAGTGACTATCTGCTCGGCAATGTATCGGAACCGTTTTTTCATCTGGATAATGCCCGCACACTTCGTGAGGTCAATGCACGTGAACCTGAGGACAATCCGCTTGTTACAGTTCACTACGCAGGCCCGGTGGCTGCACACTTCGACGCAACACCCGATGATGCCTATGAACTGCGAACCATTCCTGCTGAATGGATAGGCCGCCGACGACCGGAAGACTTTTTCCTGGCGACCATCAGCGGCGACAGTATGTACCCGCAGTTTCAGGACGGCGACGACATTCTCTGTTTAAGATGCAGCGACATGGAGGTTCCCGGCCGGATCGGCATTATGCTGCTGGGTGACGGCGAGGCCACAGTTAAACGAATCAACTACAAGCCCGGCGAAGACTGGCTCGAGCTGGTTCCGATCAATCCCGAGTTCAAACCGAAACGGATCGAAGGCTCTGATTTGGAGAAATGCCGCGTTGTCGGCCGTGTAATCAAAGTCATTCGCACCGTAGATCAAATTTAAGGAGAACCGAATATGAAAAAGAGAATGTTAGCGTTAGTATTCGCCTGCTTCATGCTGACACTGCCGCTCACAGCCTGCGGTGGAAACGCATCGAACAGCACCGGCGCCGATGCCGCCGCCCAGCAGGAGGAAGCACCGCAGCCGCCCGATCTGACCGGCGAATGGGTGCAGGTGAACAGTGACAGCGAGGACAGCTACCAGACCGCCACAATCACGGCGGACACGATCACTGTCAACTGGAACGCACCGGACACCACCGCGCTGTACTGGGCGGGCAGCTTCGAGGCTCCGACCACAGCAGATGAGCCGTACAGTTGGGATTCTGCCAACGACACCGAGCAGACCGCAAACGCGCTCCTCGCCTCTCCGGACGAAACAAAGACGTTCACCTACGAGGACGGACAGATCAGCTACAGCGTATCTGCTATGGGCGTCACCACGACTGTGAAACTCGAGAAAAAATAAAGGGGTCGAATTCGACCCGGTTAAACGCATAAAAAATCCCGCCCCGGTGCTACCAACACCAGAGCGGGACATGGGGTACTGATAAAACATTGAGCCGTTACATCAGTACCCCTATTTTACCATACTTTTTTACGGTAAGAAAGGGGTTATTTTTATGCCGAGAAAAAAACCTACACGCAAGGACAACCGCTACGAATACAAGATCACGCTCGGCCGCGACATTCACGGCAAGCCGCTGCGCAAATCCTTTTACAGCACGGTCAGCCTTGCCGATGCGAAAAAGAAAGCCGAGGAGTTTCGCGTAGCCTCCGAGGTATCCGCACGGACCGGCGAAGCCTTTGTCCGGAAAAGCTACAACTTCGCTCAGTGGGCGCGCAAGTGGCTCAAGACCTACAAGCAGCCGTTTGTCAGTCCCAACACGCTCCAGACCTATGAGGAGATCGTGCGGCTGTATCTGGAGCCGTATTTCGGCAGTGTTGATCTGACCGACGTGCGGCCGGTCGATGTGCAGACGTTCGCCGCCATGCACAAGGGTCTGTCTGCATCGCATCTGAAGAAGATCCGTCTGTGCCTGGTGGACATCTTTGAAACGGCCATCGAGAACGACCTGTGCTACAAGAATCCGGCAAAGCGCGTGCAGTTCAGCAGCTCGGCGCACAAGCGCGTCAAGCGTGTACTGACCGAAAAGCAGATCGCCATTGTGCGCGAGGAAGCACTCGAAGCGTTTCCCGCTGCTGCGCTCCTGCTCGATACCGGTATGCGCCGCGGCGAGCTACTGGGAACCATGTGGACGGACTTCGTACTCGAGCCGGGTAACGGCTCACTGCATATTCAGCGCACTGTCGTTTCCGAGGTCGGCGTGCTCAAGCTGGCCGCGCCGAAGAAGAACAGCTTCCGCACCATTCCGATCTCGGACGAGTGTATCGCCCTGGTGCAGTCGCTGCCGCACGACAGTCTGTACCTTTTTCCCTCGCAGACCGGTGGCCTGCAGGATACCGACCACTTTTCTCAGCGGCTCAAGAAGTTTATGACCGGCGTGCACGAGCGTCACCCGGACATTCCGGTGCTCACCTCGCACGAGATGCGCCATACCTACGGCACCAGCCTGCGCCGGAACGGCGTGGACATCTACACGATCCAGAAGATCCTCGGCCACAAGGACATTCAGGTCACCGCCGAGATCTACGTCCACAACGAGCTGGAGGAACTCCGTGCAGCCGTATTCCATAAAACGCGCGGCGGCGACCGCAGGGAAACCATGTCGTAAACGTTCCCCGTGTCGTCAGAATGTCGTCAGAAAAATCTAAGTGCATAAAAAAATACCACCGAACAGTAGTTTCGGTGGTATTTTGCTGTTTTAGCGCTTGGAGAACTGCGGTGCACGACGTGCAGCCTTCAGACCGTACTTCTTACGTTCCTTCATACGCGGATCGCGGGTCAGGAAGCCTGCAGCCTTCAGAGCTGCGCGGTACTGGTCGGAATCAGCCTGCAGCAGAGCACGAGCGATGCCGTGACGGATTGCGCCAGCCTGGCCGGTGAAGCCGCCGCCGGTTACGGTGCACTCTACGTCGAACTTGCCCTCGGTGCCGGTTACTTCGAACGGCTGACGGCAAACCATCTTCAGGGTCTCGAGACCGAAGTAGTTGTCGATGGTGCGGTTGTTGATCTTGATCTCACCGGTGCCGCCCGGGAAAAGACGAACGCGGGCAACAGAGGACTTTCTTCTGCCGGTGCCATAGAAATATGCCTTCTTAGGTGTATACATCAGTTAATCCTCCCTTACTTTTCCCAGTTCTCGGGCTTCTGAGCCTGATGATTGTGGTTCTCGCCAGCAAATACCTTCAGACGGGTAGCGGACTGACGGCCGATGGAATTCTTCGGCAGCATGCCCTTAACTGCGAGCTGCATAGCGAACTCCGGCTTCTCAGCCATCAGGGTCTTGTACTGAACTTCCTTCAGACCGCCGACCCAGCCGGTGTGATGACGATAGTACTTCTGGGTGAGCTTCTTACCGGTCAGAACCGCCTTGTCAGCGTTGACGATGATTACGAAATCGCCGCAGTCAACATGGGGAGTGAACGTGGTCTTGTGCTTGCCGCGAAGCAGCATTGCAGCGGTTGCAGCAGTACGACCCAGCGGCTTGCCAGCTGCGTCCAGTACATACCACTTACGCTCGACATTTTCTGCCTTAGCCATAAAAGTAGACATGGTTTTTTCCTCCGTTTATATATATCAAAAATACTTTGACAACTGATTAATCGCTCGAAACGAGCATATTTATTAAAACACATCATTTTGCGCAAGTCAAGCGAAATTTTGAAAAAATATCTGCAATCCAATGCATTCTCTCGTTTTCTCTTTTAATCTCTCTTATACTCCCGAATACTCACTTTGCATTTCATTTTTTGCATTTGCGATTTTTGGCGTTTTCTGATAAATTTTAATATGTACGATCAAAAAGGAGACTGTTATGCAGAAAATGCTTTCCTATGTCCGCCGTGCGGTGGACCATTACCATATGATAGATGAGGGCGACAGGATTGCGGTCGGTGTTTCCGGCGGCAAGGACTCGCTCGCGCTGCTCGTGGCACTCAGTCAGCTGAGCCGCTTTTATCCGCACCACTTTACCGTCGTGGCTATTACATTGGAGATGGGCTATGATGAGATGGACTTCTCCCCTGTACAGACGCTGTGCGACAAGCTGGGCGTCGAGTACATCCGCGTCCCCACCCAGATCGGCCCTATTGTGTTTGATATCCGCCACGAGGAAAACCCCTGCTCGCTCTGTGCCAAGCTGCGCCGCGGCGCTCTGCACGATGCCGCCCGCAAGGCAGGCTGCAGCAAGGTTGCGCTCGGCCATCACTTTGACGATGTAGTGGAGACCTACATGCTTTCCTTATTTTATGAAGGCCGCATTTCGTGCTTTTCGCCGGTAACCTACCTCGACCGCGCCGACATCACGCTCATTCGTCCGCTGCTGTATGTGCCGGAGCATTATGTGCGCTCGTTCGCCAAACGGCACGAGCTGCCTATCGTGCACAATCCGTGTCCGGCGGACGGCAACACCAAGCGGCAGGAGATCAAGGATTTGCTGAAAAGTCTCGAAAAGACCATGCCCGGTGTACGCGAGCGCATTTTCGGCGCCATGCAGCGCTACCCGCTCGAGGGCTGGGAACCCGACAAGACCCGCCGCGATTACAAATGATCTGTTCCCTTTATAAAAAGAAAGGAGATGAGAACCATGATCCAGATTGGCTTTTGCGACGACGATCCCAGCGTGCTCGATGAACTGCACGAGCTGCTCGGCAGCTACCGTACGGAACACAACGCCGATATCGCCCCGACGGCCTTCCAAAGCCCGTTCGAGCTGCTGGCGTCCATCGAAAAGGGCGCACGCTTTGATATTCTGCTGCTCGATGTACTCATGCCCGGCGAAAACGGCATCGAAGCCGCTCGTGAGATCCGTCAGTACGACTCCAACGTGAAGATCATCTTTCTCACCTCATCCGCAGAGTTTGCCGTGCAGTCGTATACGGTGGGCGCGTATTTCTATCAGCTCAAGCCGATCTGGCCGGAGAGCTTCTTCCGGCTGATGGATTCGGTCATTGCCGCCTGCTCGCGCGAGAGCAGCGTCAGCCTGATCCTGCGCTGCAGAACCGGCATCACGCGCGTTGAACTGGACAAGCTGGAATACTGCGAGGTCATTCGCCGTTCCCTGCTGCTGCACAAGACTGACGGCACCGTGCTCGAAGCCGCCGGCAGCATGGACAGCCTGTGCGAAAGCCTTGCCGAACACAGGAATTTTCTGCGCATTCACCGCTCCTACCTTGTAAATTTAGAGCATATCCAGACGATCACGCCGAAAACGCTCGTCATGTCCAGCCGCGCCGAGCTGCCCATTCCGCGCGGACGCTACAACGACATCAAGGACGCGTACCTTGAACACGCCTTCCAGAAAGAACAGGTGTTCCTGACATGATCGCACTCGCTGTTGACCTTTGCAACTCCGTTGCCGTTACGCTGTTCGGCATCGCGCTCTCTGCGGCATTCTGCAATATCCACTGGACGCCCAAGGCGAAAAAGCGCATGCTGCTGTACACGCTGATGATCTTCTGCCTGTCCGGCATCGCCTACCTCGGTGTGGACCCCGGCTTCGGACGCTATCTGTATCCGCTGCACACCCACCTGCCGCTTGTGCTCGCGCTGTGCTCGCTCAGTCATGAACGTCTGTGGCCGGTGATTTCCGTGCTGACGGCGTACCTGTGCTGTCAGCTGCGGCGCTGGCTGGCGCTGATCGCGGTCGCCATCTTCTCCGGCGGAGACACCATGCAGTACGCTGTGGAAATAATCGTCACCGTGCCGATGCTCATTCTGCTGCTCAAGGCCGCACCTGCCATCCGGTCGGTGTCGCAGTATTCGCGGGCGGTGCAGTGTCAGTTCGGCATTGTGCCCGCGGTGTACTATGCGTTTGACTATGCCACCCGCGTTTACACCGACCTGCTGTTCTCCGGTTCGGCCGTAGTCGTGGAATTCATGCCGTTCGTGTGCAGTGCGGCGTATCTGCTGTTCCTGATTCACATTTCCAGAGAGCAGCACGCACGGCTGCGTTTGGAGGAGCTGAAAAGCAATCTTGACCTGCAGGTGCATCAGGCCGTCCGTGAGATTGAAGCACTGCGTATCTCTCAGCAGAAAACCCGTGCCTACCGGCATGATCTGCGGCATCATCTGCAGTACATCACCGCCTGCATCGAGAATGAGCAGTATGAGCAGGCACTGCAGTACATTCACTCCATCAGCGAGGAAATCGAAGCCAGCCGCGTGACCGTTTACTGCGAAAACGAGGCCGCAAACCTGATTCTCTCATCGTTTGCCGACCGCGCCAAGGCGCAGGGCATCCCGCTTGCGGTGCATGCCGTGCTGCCCAATCAGCTGCCGCTTGCCGAGAGCGACCTGTGCGTGCTGCTCTCCAACGCGCTTGAGAATGCGATTCACGCATGCAGCGAGCGCGCGGACGGCATTCCCGGACACATCGAGGTGCAGACATACGAAAAAGCCGGAAAGTTCTTCCTGCAGGTTGTCAACGACTGCACGCAGCCGGTGCAGTTCAGCCACGGCGTGCCGGTCTCCGACCGCGCCGGACACGGCATCGGCGTGCACAGCATTTGCAGCATCGTCGAGCGATACGGCGGTGTATATAGCTTTTCGGTCAGGAATCAGCAGTTTATCCTGCGAATTTCACTTTAATAATTGCATAAGAAAAAACGCTCTGTTTTCACAGAGCGTTTTCTTATAAACAGTAGCAAACACCGTGCGGAACTGTAGTTCCGCCGACAGCATTTTATCTCTTATTGGAGCGCTTCCAGATACGCATCTTCTCCGCTTCCTGAATCAGCTGCTCGCGGAAATCCGGATGCGCAACCGAGATCAGAGCCTCCGCACGCTGCCATGCAGTCAGACCCTTGAGGTTTACCTTGCCGTACTCGGTGACAAACCAGTGCGCGCACGGACGGGCATCGGTAACGACCGATCCGTTCTCGAGCGTCGGACGAATACGGCTCTCGAGCGTGCCGTCCTTCTTCTTAAAGGTGGACGAGCAGCAGATGAAGCTCTTGCCGCCCTTGGACAGATACGCGCCCAGAACGAAGTCCAGCTGGCCACCTGCACCGGAAATCTGCTTGATACCGGCACTTTCTGCGTTCATCTGACCGAACAGATCCACATCCACGATATTGTTGATGGAAATGAAGTTGTCGATCTGTGCAATGGTGCGCGCATCGTTGGTATAGGATACCGGTGCAGACATGCACTCCGGATTATCATTTACAAAATCGTACAGCTTCTGAGTGCCTGCGCCGAACGCGAACACCTGACGGCCGCGGTCGATGGCCTTCTTCGAGCCGTTGATCTTGCCTGCACGGGAAATGTCAACGAAAGCGTCAACGTACATCTCGGTATGAACGCCGAGGTCCTTCAGGTCGGACTCCGCGATCATCGAGCCTACGGTATTCGGCATGCCGCCGATGCCCAGCTGCAGGCACGCGCCGTTCGGGATTTCCTCCACGATCAGCTTTGCAACCGCCTTATCAACCTCGGTCGGCTCGCCGCCTGCGCCCATCTGCGGCATTTCGGTGTCGCTCTCAACGATCATATCCACCTGCGAAATGTGAATGCCGTCCTCAAAGCCGCCGAGGCAGCGCGGCATATACTTGTTGACCTCAACGATGATAACGTCGGATACATCGCAGATCGCCTTGAGGTGCGAAGCCTGCGGGCCGAAACTGAACCAGCCGTGTGCGTCCATCGGCGCCACCTGAATCATGGCTACATTGACATGACGGACGTTCTCGCGGTACCAACGCGGCATCTCGGAGTAGCGCAGTGCGCTGTAAAAGCCGAAGCCCTCCATACAGGCCTTGCGCTCAATGCCGGACATGTGCCACGAGTTCCAGGTGATCTTATCGGCTGCATCCGGAATATCGAATACCGCCGGTCGGCGCATGAGTACGCCGCCGCGGAAGTTTACGTCCTCCAGCTCGCCCATGCGGGCCGCAAGTGCCTTGTCCAGTGCAACAGGCGTACCCGTACACCAGCCGTAGTCTACCCAGTCACCCGATTTAACAACCTTAACGGCTTCATCCGCCGTTGTCAGCTTCTGCTGATACAGTGCAGTATAATCCACGCTGATTCCCTCCGTCTTACTTGTTCTTCATTGTTTATTCTTTAACAATCATGCTTACTTATGATTATAATCTCTTTTTTGGTACAGGTCAACACAGGTTCGCAAAAAAGAGTGAGAATCCGTCCCAACCGCTCCCCATCCTCTTTTCCATATATTTCACCCTGTTATTTTAGATTTTGCACAAAATACCGCCCGATTATCCTTCAAAAATGCTGAAAATCTGCATGAAAATCAGGGGTTGATTTTCTGCGCTAAAGTGTTATAATAGTAAACAAGATATGAACCGAATTACAGGAGGTTTTCTAAAAATGAAGACGAAGAAACTTCTCGCACTGCTGATGGCAGGCACTATGAGTGTATCCATGCTGTCCGGCTGCGGCGGCTCTGCTGCCAAGACCGACGACTCGAGTGCCGATGCGGCTGACACCTCGGCTTCCGCTGAGAGCGATGTGGATTATGTAAAGAGCAACGGCAAGCTGGTTATCGGCATCACGGATTTCGCGCCGATGGATTATAAGGAAGACGGCTCGGACGAGTGGGTCGGCTTTGACGCGGACATGGCAAAGGCTTTCGCTGAGAGCCTGGGCGTAAAAGCCGAGTTCATCGAGATCAACTGGGACAACAAGATCATGGAGCTGGATTCCAAGGGCGTTGACGCTGTTTGGAACGGCATGACCCTGACCGATGAGGTCAAGACCTCCATGAACTGCTCCGACCCGTATGCAACCAACGCACAGGTTGTTGTTGTTCCGTCCGACAAGGCTGATGCTGCCAAGGACATCGAGTCCATCAAGGATATGACCTTCGCTGTTGAGTCCGGTTCCGCCGGTGAGGCTGCTGCACAGGCTGCCGGTCTGAATGCAACCGCAGTTCAGTCTCAGGCTGACGCACTGATGGAGGTTGCCGCAGGCACCTCTGATGCCTGCGTGATCGATCTGCTGATGGCAGGCGCTATGATCGGCGAGGGCACCAGCTACCCGAACCTGACCTACACCGTAAACCTCAACGAGGCCAACGGCGAGGAGGACGAGAACTACGTTGTAGGCTTCCGCAAGGGTTCTGACCTGACCGAAGCATTCAACAACTTCTACAAGGGCGCCTACAAGGACGGCATTGTTCTTTCCTTCGCTCAGAAGTACGGCGTACAGGAAGCAATCGTAGATCCGGAGGCTTAATCTCCCATTCCCCAGTTCAATATAAGGCAGAAGGCGGACTACCGTCTTCTGCCTTATGTATCACAGGAAATAAAGTAAAAAAGAGGTAAAGAGGAAACGACATGTTTGCCAATGTAACACTCAGCCTGATGGGCGGCTTTGTTACCACCGTACAGCTTTTCTGCCTGACGCTGGTATTCGCTCTGCCGCTCGGCCTGCTTATCAGCTTCGGCTCGATGAGCCGCATTACTCCGCTGCGCGCACTCATCAAAATCATCGTCTGGATCGTCCGCGGCACACCGCTCATGCTCCAGATCATCATCATCTACTATGGCCCTGCTCTGGTGTGGGGACTCAAGCTGCCGCGCTTCAGCGCTGCTCTGCTGTCCTTTGTCATCAACTACGCCTGCTACTTCTCGGAGATCTTCCGCGGCGGCATTCAGGGTATCCCGAGCGGTCAGTATGAGGCCGGTCAGGTGCTCGGCATGACCAAGAGCCAGATTTTCTTCAAGGTAACGCTGCTGCAGGTCATCAAGCGCGTTATCCCGCCGATGGGCAACGAGTTTATCAACCTTGTTAAAGATACCGCTCTGGCGCGTACCATCGCGGTATACGAGGTGCTGTGGATGGGCGAAAAGTTCATCAAGAGCGCCGGTATCATCTGGCCGCTGTTCTACACCGCCGTATTCTACCTGCTGTTCAACGGTATTCTGACCCTGCTGTTCGGCTGGATCGAAAAGAAAATGGATTACTTTAAATAAGGAGGAGCCGTTATGCCTATTCTGGAGGTACAGCACCTTTATAAGAACTTCGGCTCTACCAAGGTGCTTAAAGACATCAGTTTTACATTGGAGCGCGGCAAGGCGCTTGCCATCATCGGCTCGTCCGGCTCGGGCAAGACCACGCTGCTGCGCTGCCTGAATTTTCTCGAAACCCCGAATGAGGGTAAGATCATCGTAAACGGCGAGACACTGCTCGACGCTGCCGACCATGCCGCCAAGAGCGATGCGCAGATTCGCAAGAACCGTCTGCACTTCGGCATGGTGTTCCAGTCGTTCAATCTGTTCCCGCAGTACACCGCACTCGAGAACGTCATGCTCGCTCCCCTGCTGCAGGCCAAGGAACGCCCGGACTACAAGCAGAAAAAACGCGAGATTCACGAGCAGATCGAGCACCGCGCCATCGAGCTGCTCGAGATGATGAGCCTCGAGGGCCGCATGAGCCACTATCCGCACCAGCTGTCCGGCGGGCAGCAGCAGCGCGTTGCCATTGCGCGTGCGCTCGCGCTCAAGCCGGATATCCTGTGCTTCGACGAGCCGACCTCGGCGCTCGACCCCGAGCTGACCGGCGAAGTGCTGCGCGTTATCCGCTCACTGGCGGACCAGCACACCACCATGATCATCGTCACCCACGAGATGGCGTTTGCCCGCGATGTGGCCGATCATGTCGTATTCATGGACGGCGGCACTATCGTTGAAGAGGGCACGCCGACAGAGGTATTTGAAAATACGCATAACGAGCGAACCCGCGCATTTTTGAGCCGTTTTTCGCAAAACAGCTAAAGAACGGAAATTTATACAAAAACTTTTCGGTACTTTTCACCATTACCCCATTTACAAATCACAATAAATACGTTAAAATAGTCCCGTAATAAGATTGCGGGACTTTTTATTGTCTTTTTGTACAGGTTTAGTTGGTCAATTTTTGATGAAATTATTGTTTGTTTGTGTTGAAGTTTTGGCGCAAATTTGCTACAATAAGAACACAGGAAAAAACCACCCTGTAAAATCATGTAATAAAAAGCCGCACGGCCTTTTATAAAATTTTTGATTGGAGATGTTTCTACTATGGCTATGGATGCTTTCAGCGCCTCCCTGATGAAGGACAAGAGAGAGATCGTCATTGCCCCGACTATTTACAAGTTTGACACCTTTGGTGCTTTCGCTGAGGAGTTCAAGCTGGGCGAGCGCGACGTCGTTCTGACCAACGAATTCATCTACAAGCCCTTCATGGAAGAGCTTGGCCTCAAGAGCAAGTTCGTATTCCAGGAGAAGTTCGGTGCAGGCGAGCCTTCCGAGGCTATGATCGAGACCATGTACGAGGCTATTCCGTACGATTCCTACGACCGCGTAATCGCAGTAGGCGGCGGTGCTATCATGGACCTTTGCAAGCTGCTCGGCTGCAAGCGCCCGACCTCCGTACATGAGCTGTACTTCAAGCGTGAGCCTGTTGTACATGAGAAGGAAGTTATCGCTATCCCGACCACCTGCGGTACCGGTTCTGAGGTTACCAACATTTCTGTTGCTATCGTTAAGGACGAGAAGGACGGCAAGCTGACCGGCGGCGATACCAAGCTCGGCCTGGTTTCCGACGACATCATCCCGAACAAGGTTTGCCTGGTTCCGGATCTGCTTAAGACCCTGCCGTACAAGCCGTTCGCAGCATCCGCTATCGATGCTCTGATCCACGCTACCGAGTCTTTCCTGTCCCCGCACCGCAAGACCGTTACCTCCGAGATGTTCTCCGTTAAGGCTATGGAGATGATCCTCGAGGGCTTCCGCCGCATCGCTCTGGAAGGCCCGGACGCTCGTATGGATTACCTCGGCGAGTTCGTTCATGCTTCCCTGTTCGCAGGCATCGCATTCCTGAAGGCTGGCTGTGCAACCGTACACGGCATGTCCTTCCCGCTCGGCGGCACCTACCATGTTCCGCACGGCGAGTCCAACTACGCTCTGTTCGGCAAGATCCTCGAGATGTACGACGAGTACGAGCCGGCTGGCGAGCTGGGCAAGTTCAAGGAAATCGTTGCTCGCTGCCTGGGCTGCACCAAGGACGACGCTCTGCGCACCCTGAATGTAACCCTGGAGAAGGTTCTGCACCTGAAGCCGCTGCATGAGTACGGCTTCAAGGAAGAGGACGTTAAGGCATTTGCACTGTCTGTTGATGCAAACCAGCAGCGTCTGATCACCAACTCTTACCGTCCGTGGAGCATCGAGCTCAGCGAGCGCGTATACAAAGAGTGCTTCTAATTTCCGTATGTAACGCCTGAATAGGGCGGGGAGTCCCGTCTCCCCGCCCTGTTTTCTTTATTCATGTTATGTGCACCAAATTGTAATGAGAAAGGATACTTGATCACTTATGATGACCAAAGACCAGTACATTGAATCCTTGCGCAAGCTGAACCTCAACCTGTATATGTTCGGCAAGAAGGTAGAGAACCCGGTTGACGACCCGGTTATCCGTCCTTCCCTGAACTCCTTCGCCGCTACCTACGAGCTGGCTGAGGACCCGCAGTATCAGGATCTGATGACTGCTACCTCCCACATCTCCGGCAAGAAGATCAACCGCTTCACCCACATGCATCAGTCCACCGACGACCTGATCAAGAAGGTTAAGATGCAGCGTCTGCTCGGTCAGAAGACTGCAGCCTGCTTCCAGCGCTGCGTAGGCATGGACGCTATGAACGCTGTATTCTCCTCCACCTACGAGATCGACGAGGCTTGCGGCACCAAGTACCATGAGAACTTCCTCAAGTTCCTGACCCGCGTGCAGGATGAGGATCTCGCAGTTGACGGCGCTATGACCGACGTTAAGGGCGACCGTTCCCTCGCTCCGTCCAAGCAGGCTGATCCGGATCTGTTCCTGCACGTTGTAGAGCGCACCGCTGACGGCGTATACGTTACCGGCGCTAAGGCTCACCAGACCGGCTTCGTAAACTCTCACGAGGTTCTGGTAATGCCGACCATCTCCATGCGTGAGGGCGACGAGGACTACGCGATCTCCTTCGCAGTTCCGACCGATTCCAAGGGCATCACCCTGATCTACGGCCGTCAGTCCTGCGACACCCGCAAGATGGAAGAGTACAACGACATCGACGTTGGCAACAAGGTATACGGCGGCCACGAAGTTCTCGTTATCTTCGACCGCGTATTCGTTCCGAACGACCGCATCTTCCTCAATGGCGAAGTTAAGTTTGCCGGCATGATCGTAGAGCGCTTCGCAGGCTATCACCGTCAGTCTTACGGCGGCTGCAAGGTCGGCGTAGGCGACGTTCTGATCGGCGCTACCGCTCTGGCTGGCGATATGGCTGGCTCCTCCAAGGCTTCCCACGTTAAGGACAAGCTGATCGAGATGACCCACCTGAACGAGACCCTGTACTGCTGCGGTATCGCTTGCTCCTCTCAGGGCACCAAGACCAAGGCAGGCAACTATCTGATCGACCTGCTGCTGGCTAACGTCTGCAAGCAGAACGTTACCCGCTTCCCGTACGAGATCGCTCGTCTGGCACAGGATCTGGCAGGCGGCCTGATGGTAACCCAGCCGTCCGAGGCTGATTACCGCAACCCGGAGCTCAAGCCGTACATCGAGAAGTACCTCAAGGGCGTTGCTTCCGTTCCGACTGAGGACCGTATGCGTCTGCTGCGCCTGATCGAGAACATGACCATGGGTACTGCAGCTGTCGGCTATCTGCCGGAGTCCATGCACGGTGCAGGCTCGCCGCAGGCTCAGCGCATCATGATTGCCCGTCAGTCCAACCTTGAAATGAAGAAGGAACTGGCAAAGAAGATTGCTCGCATCAAGTAATCTCTGAGCAAACTATAGGCACTCATGGAGCACCCGTGAGTGCCTGTGTTTGTGTTATTACCCATTGTTTCCCTATGGTAACATTCGGAAATGCTACATAGAAAGGGGTTGTGCGCCTTGCTTCGCTGCACAGTAAAATTCTGCGGCGGCTGCAATCCGCGCTATGAGCGCGGCGATGCCTACAAGGCGATTTGCGCTGCCCTTCTGGATACCGCCTCATTCTCCTATCCGGAGGACGGTGTTCCATATGACGTACTGCTGATCCTGCGCGGCTGCACCGGCTGCCCGTATCTCTATGAGGAGATCGAGGCCGCGCACCGTGTTGTTGTTGCCGCAGCGGATGAGATTCCGCAGGCGATAGATAGAATCAGGTCTTTCACGTCGCAGGCGTGACCACTGTAAAACCGGTCGCACTATTATCAGGAGGATTGATAAACATGAAGAAAGTAAGCATCATCACCGCGGAGGAAGCTGCTCTGAAGGTTCAGGACGGCGATACCATTGCTACCGGCGGTTTCGTATCCTGTGCTTGCCCGGAGACCCTGTCCAAGGCTCTCGAGAAGCGTTTTCTTGAGACCGGCCACCCGCAGAACCTGACCCTGTTCTTTGCAGCCGGTCAGGGCCACCGCGATGGCACCGGCGGTGACCATTACGGCCATGAAGGCATGGTTAAGCGCGTTATCGGCGGCCACTGGGACCGTGCTCCGAAGCTCGGCGAGCTGGCTCTGAACAATAAGATCGAGGCTTACAACCTGCCGCAGGGCGTTATCTCGCACATGTACCGCGATATCGCTGCGCACAACATCGGCACCATCACCCACGTTGGCCTGAAGACCTTCGCTGACCCGCGCAACGGCGGCGGCAAGCTGAACGACGTTACCAAGGAAGATCTGGTAAAGATCGTTAACATCGAGGGTCAGGAGCGCCTGCTGTACAAGGGCTTCCCGATCAACGTTGTATTCCTGCGTGCTTCCTACTGCGATGAGTACGGCAACTGCACCGTACATCGTGAGATCGGTCCTCTGGACGTAACTGCTATGGCTCAGGCGTGCAAGAACTCCGGCGGCAAGGTAATCGTTCAGGTTGAGAAGATCGTTCAGGGCGGTTCTCTGGACCCGAAGCTGGTTGCTATCCCGGGCATCTATGTTGACTCTGTTGTAGTCGGCACCGATGAGGAGAACATGCAGTGCCTCGGCATGCCGTACGACGGCGCGCTGACCGGCGAGTTCCGCATCCCGGTTGATGCTATCCCGCCGATCCCGATGGACGCTAAGAAGATCATCGCCCGCCGCGCTGCTATGGAGCTGCCGCAGGACGCTATCGTAAACCTCGGCACCGGCGCACCGGAGAAGATCGCTAACGTAGCTGCTGAAGAAGGCATCTCCGACAAGATGACCCTGACCGTTGAGGCAGGCTCCATCGCAGGTGTACCGTACGGCGGCACCCAGTTCGGCGCTGCTGCCAACGCACAGTGCATCATCCCGCACAATGTTCAGTTCGACTTCTATCAGGGCGGCGGTCTTGACGTTGCATTCCTCGGTCTGGCCGAGACTGCTCCGAACGGCGACCTGAACGTATCCAAGTTCGGCACCCGTCTGGCAGGTGCAGGCGGCTTCATCGATATCACCCAGAACGCCAAGAAGGTTGTTTACTGCGGCACCTTCACTGCAAAGGGCCTCAAGACTGAGTGCAAGGACGGCAAGCTCGTTATCACCCAGGAAGGCGCTAAGAAGAAGTTCGTTAAGCAGGTTGAGCACATCACCTTCTCCGGCGATTACGCTAACGAGGTACATCAGCCGGTTCTGTACATCACCGAGCGCTGCGTATTCGAGCTGCGTCCGGAAGGCGTTACCCTGACCGAGATCGCTCCGGGCATCGACCTGCAGACCCAGATCCTCGACCAGATGGACTTCGTTCCGAAGATGGCTGACGAGATCAAGACCATGGACGCTCGTATCTTCCGTGACGAGCTGATGGGTCTGGCTAACGACTAATCAATTCTATTTGTGCAGATTACGCAAACGGGAACTGGACTTTTCATATAATTTTACAGAATCGACCAATTCCCCTTGCATTCTGCAGAATAGTTTGATAAAATATTAACGAACTCAAAAATCGAGTTTCCATCACCATGCGGCGGCATAGTTTTTTCGCCGCATCAGTAGAAAAGGAGAAACAGCTAAATGAACGTTTACATCTGTTCCGCTGCCCGTACCGCAATCGGCACTTACGGCGGCACCCTCCGCGATGTACACTCCTCCGAGCTTGGCACCGCTGCTGCAAAGGCAGCTATCGAGCGTGCAGGCGTTGACAAGGAAGCAATCGACGAGGTTCTGTTCGGTCAGGTACTGCAGGGCGGCGTAGGCCAGAACGTAGCACGTCAGGTTTGCCTGAAGTCCGGTCTGCCGATCACCACCCCGGCTATGACCCTGAACAAGGTTTGCGCTTCCTCCATGCGTGCCATCTCCCTCGGCACCCAGATCATCCGTTCCGGCGAGAACAAGATGATGCTGGTAGGCGGCTGCGAGTCTATGTCTGGTGCTCCGTACATCTCCCGCGATACCCGTTGGGGTGCTCGCATGGGCGACAAGAAGCTGGTCGACATGATGGTATACGACGGCGTATTTGATGTATTCAACCAGTACCACATGGGCATCACTGCAGAAAACGTAGCTGAAAAGTACGGCATCACCCGCGAGATGCAGGACGAGATCGCTCTCGCTTCCCAGCAGAAGGCAGCTGCTGCCATCGCTAACGGCCGCTTCAAGGACGAGATCGTTCCGATCGAGGTTAAGAAGAAGAAGGAAACCGTTATCTTTGATACCGACGAGCATGTAAAGCCGAACACCACTCTGGAGATCCTCGGCAAGCTGCGCCCGGCATTCAAGAAGGACGGCGGCACCGTAACCGCAGGCAACGCTTCCGGCATCAATGATGCAGGCGCTGCAATGATCATCGCTTCCGAGGAGTTCGTTAAGGCAAACGGCCTCAAGCCGCTGGCTAAGGTTCGTGCCTGGGGCTCTGTAGGCTGCGATCCGTCCATCATGGGCGTAGGTCCGATCGAGTCCACCCGTCAGGCTCTGTCCCGCGCAGGTCTGACCGTTGCTGACCTCGACCTGATCGAGTCCAACGAGGCATTTGCTGCACAGGCTGCTGCTGTTAACCGTGAGCTTGGCTTTGATATGGACAAGGTTAACGTAAACGGCGGCGCAATCGCTCTGGGTCACCCGATCGGTGCAGCCGGCTGCCGCATCACCACCACCCTGATCTACGAAATGATCAAGCGCGACCTGACCATCGGTCTGGCTACCATGTGCATCGGCGGCGGTATGGGCGAAGCTATCATCGTTGAGCGCGACGAGCTCTGCAAGTAAATTATAGGGGGTACCCAGTACCCCCTATATACCAAAATCAGTTCCGTAGAAACTGATTTTGGATACCCGAACGACGCCGCCCACGGCGGTTGGGTCGGGGTGTAAAAACCCACGCGCATGTCGCGGGTTTTTACGAACAGAAGCTCGCTTCTGTTCTATTTTGACTGCAAACATCCTTTGGATGTTTGGTAATCTCCGAACGGAGATTGCTTTTGAGCGTTTTACGCTCATAGCACATATTCTGAAAGGAAGTCTTAAAAATGACTGACGTAGTAATCGAAAAAAAGGGTCATGTTGCGATTGTTAAGATCGAGCACATGAAGGCTATGAACGCTCTGTCCACCGACATGTACGCACAGCTGGAAGAGGCATTCGACGAGCTGGCTAAGGATCTGGACAACGTTTATGCAGTAGTTCTGACCGGTTCTTCCACCGTTAACAAGAAGGGCAAGACCGTTAACTCCTTCGTTGCAGGCGCTGACATCTCCGAGATGGCTACCAAGACCTGTGCAGAGGGCAAGCTGTTCGGCAACGAGTCCAACCGCGTTTGCTGGAAGATCGAGAACTTCAAGCGTCCGGTTATCGCTGCCATCAACGGCTTCTGCCTCGGCGGCGGCTGCGAGCTGGCTATGTCCTGCGACATCCGTCTCGCTTCCGAGAACGCTTCCTTCGGTCAGCCTGAAGTTGGTCTGGGCATCACCCCGGGCTGCGGCGGCACCCAGCGTCTGGCTCGCTTCGTAGGCGCAGGCAAGGCTAAGGAAATGCTGTACACCGCTCGCGCTAACTACACCGCTCAGGACGCTCTGGACATGGGCCTGGTTAACTACGTATATCCGCTGGAGAACCTGCTCGACGAGGCTGTAAAGCTGGCTGAGGAGATCGCTGCTCAGGCTCCGATCGCTGTTTCTCTGGTTAAGGAAGCTGTAAACGTTGGCATGCAGACCGACCTGAACTCCGCTCTGAAGTTCGAGGGCAACTGCTTCGCACAGTGCTTCGCTACCGAGGATCAGAAGTACGGCATGGCTTACTTCCTGGACAAGAACCGCGACAAGCCGGCTAAGGAATTCAAGAATAAGTAAGCATTGAGACAGTCGGACCGCACAATTCAAAACCAGATTGTGCGGTTTTGACTAATCAATATTCGCAATACCTGTTCATCCATCCGCAAAGAGTGAGAGAGAGGTTAATTTAGCATGAAAGTTTGTGTATTCGGCGCTGGCAACATGGGCGCACGCATCACTGAGGTATTTCTGAACGCAGGTCATGACGTTACCATGATCGACATCAAGCCGGAGTTCACCGAGCGCGGCAAGACCGTTATCACACACGATTACGATTTTCTCGTAAGCAAGGGCAAGATGACCGCAGAGCGCAAGGACGAGCTGCTCGCTTCCCTCAAGACCTCGGTTGACCGCAAGGACGCTGCCGATGCTGACTTCATCATGGAAGTTATTCTGGAGCGCATGGATCTGAAGAAGGACCTGCTGGAGGATCTGGACAAGATCTGCCCCGCTCACACCATCTTCGCTTCCAACACTTCCGGTCTGTCCATCACCGAGATGGCTGCCTGCATCCCGCACCGTTCGGACAAGTTCATCGGCTGCCACTTCTTCAACCCGGCTCAGATCATGAAGCTGGTTGAGGTTACCCGCGCGATCCAGACTTCGGACGAAACCTTCCAGACCGCATTTGACCTGATGGCATCCCTGGGCAAGACCCCGGTTGCCGTTAAGGAAGGTCCTGGTTTCGTTGTAAACCGCATCCTGATCCCGATGATGAACGAGGCAATGGGTATCGTTGCTGACGGCATCGCTTCCCCTGCTGATGTCGACGTTGCCATGCAGCTTGGCGCAGGCATGAAGTCCGGCCCGCTGCACACCGCTGACCTTGTTGGCCACGATGTAAACCTCGCAATCATGGAGACGCTGTACCGCGAGACCGGCGACCCGAAGTACCGTCCGCATCCGCTGATGCGTCAGATGGTTCGTGCCGGCTGGCTGGGCGTTAAGACCGGCAAGGGCTTCTTCGACTATGATGGTCCTTTCGGCAAGGAGATCGTAAAGAAGTAATCGCTTTGCAATATGAAAAGCATCTGTGCTTCGGCATAGATGCTTTTTATTTTCTCAGCCTGTATTTTTCGCATATTGCACAAAGAATACAAGTAATGTTTATTTAATTCGCTAATTTTTGACATAAGCTATGGTAATTTTTTAACATACACGATATAATATTAATTGTATGGGAAATATATTCTAACCAATGCTGCAGAGACGGTAAATGCTGCCAGATCACCGCACAATGCCGCAAATACAGCATATCTGGTTCGGTTTAAACCAAGGTGCCCGCTGTACACGCTGATCGTGTACAGGCTGGTTTCCGAGGCTCCCAGCATCACTGCGGCCACGCGTCCGGCATAGCTGTCCGGTCCGCAGCGTCGTATAATTTCACTGCCCATCGCCAGTCCTCCTCCTCCGCTGATCGGCTTCAGCAGGGTCAGGGCTGTGCATTCTTTCGGTATGCCCAGTATACGCAGTGCGGGCGCGAGCACGCTTGCCGCAATATCAACGGCACCTGAGGCGCGCAGCATGAACACGACTGTCAGCATCCCGACCATAACAGGCAGTATCTGCACCGCGGTTTTCAAACCGACGGCTGCACCGCGCAGAAAAGTTGGAAATACGTCCACGCCTTTGCACAGCGCATACAGGCTGATTCCCGCCAAAAGTGCCGGAATGAGCGCGTTCTGCAAAATCTGCAACAATCTCCCTCCTTGTATTATTTCCCTCGTTTGGAAATTTTTTGAGAATTGTTTGCTTATTCGACAAATTTCTTGCTTTTCATGTGTGATAATACTACTTGTAAGGCGCACTTACCTGTCCCGCTATTCCCCATCCGGAAAAAAAGGACGCAGCAGCTTGCTGCTGAGCAGCACCGCCGCAACGGAAGCCGCAGAAGCTCCCCACACCGGCAGCATAATATCAAATGGCGCGTGTGCTCCGCAAGCCGCACGAACCGCCGCCACCGTAGACGGAATCAGCTGAATTGAGGTTGCGTTCAGCACGATCAGCGTCAGCACGGTATCCGGCGCTCCGCTCCGCCCTGCAAGAACATACAGCCGCTCTGACGCACGCAATCCCAACGGCGTTGCCGCGTTGGATAACCCCAGCAAATTTGCCGTTACATTGGCGCTTACCGCTTCCATCGCCTGCTTATCCTGCGATGCGCTTCCGAACAAGGGACGCAGAACAGGAGCCATCAGACGGGACAGCCGCTCTGCCAGTCCGGAAGCCTGCAGCAGCTCCATCACACCGCTCCAGAAGCACATCAGCCCGGTGATACTGATCGCCAGCGTGATCGCTTCCGCAGCCCCTGTGGGTACCGCTGCCGTAACCTCTGCCAGCCTGCCCGTGACCGCACCGCATAGCAGCGCCATACAAAGGAACACCGTCCAGATAACGGACAGCATATCGTGTTCCCCCCTTCCGTCCAACATCCCAAGTGAGTGGGATTTGGTAATACATTTTTTATGATAAAGAAATGGAGTGTGTTGAAAATGAAATCCACCGGTATTGTTCGTAAGGTTGATGAACTTGGTCGCATCGTGCTCCCGATTGAGCTGCGCCGCACTATGGGCATCGAAGTAAAGGACGCTCTGGAAATCTACGTTGACGGCGATCATATCGTCCTCAAGAAGTACGAGCCGTCCTGCGTATTCTGCGGTAACGCAAAGGACATTATCCACTTCAAGGGTAAGAATGTCTGCAGCGATTGTGCACATGAGCTCGGCCTGCTTTAAGCCTTTACATAGCAACACTGTCACGCTGCTTCTGTTTGCCGACTTTCCGCTTGGAAAGTCGGTTTTTTTATTTTTCACCGCGTCGCTGCGCCGCTTCGGCGCGGTATTTCGCCTGTGTGGCTCTGCCGCCGCGTATATGCCGCTCCCGCTTGTTCACCTGCAGAACGGTCTGTACGCGCTCATACAGCTCGGTATTCAGCTTTTGCAGGCGCGTTGTGATATCCTTATGTACAGTTGACTTGGATATTCCGAACCGTGCCGCAGTCTGCCGCACGGTGGCCTTCTGCTCGATCATGTACTGCGCCAGACGGATCGTGCGCTCCTCCGGTAAGCCCTTCACCGCTGTTTCCCTCCTGCCTGATGAGGTTTCATCTGTGACAGTGTATGTTGGTTCGGGGACAGTTAGAACGCATTTGTATCCGTTTGAGGGCAAAAGAAAACGCGCTGCTTACTGCAGCGCGTCAGTCTGTCAAAAAAGTATTATTTTAATTTTTACGCTTCGTGCGGTAGCACGCATAAAATAGAATTTGCGAAGCAAATTCATAATTCCCGGGGGCGTGTACCTCGGGAATTATACAAGGGACGAAAAATTGTGCCCGCAGGGCGCGGCTTTTCGTCAAGATTCGATTGAAAGCGTGGTTTCAATCGAGAGGCTGCTCGAAAAACGGAGTTTTTCGACAGCCTCACGCGCTGCTTACTGCAGCGCGTGCATTCCCTGTGTGTGATAGGTAATCAGCTGATTCAGTCCGGCACGGACCTCGCTCGGGCGAACGCGGTTCTTGAGGATATGCACCGTCCCGTCCACCAGATTGCGTGCCATGATCTGCGCCATCATCGGGCTGTTCTCCTCGTCGGCCAGCATGGGCACGATCTTGGACGCAATCAGTTCAATCATTACCGGCCGCAGGTTTTCATATCGAGTGCCGTTGGCCTGCTCCATGATAAGAAGAAGGCCGTATTTCTCCGCCAGCAGCAGCGAGAGTACCTCCTCAGTGAGCAGCATGCGGAATTCCTGCGCGTCCATGTTCAGGTCAAACCGCATGCTGCGGAAGCGCAGGATCATGCGCTTCAGGCCGTCTGCAGCGCTGTCGGTCAGCTCGTAGAACAGCTCCTCCTTGTTTTTGAAGTAGTGGTAGAGATTGCTCTTGCTGATATTTACCTTGTCCGCGATCATCTGCAGTGAGGTGCGGTCGTACCCGCGCTGCAGGAATAAATGCTCGGATTCGAGCAGAATTTTGTGTCGAAGTTCGTCTTTTAGTACCTGCACAATAAGGACCACCCGTTCATTTCTTACATTTATTATAAAACAGGGCGACATAAATTGTCAAGAAAGCATAAAAAATTGAGAATGCAAGATGGAGAATTAGCGTGATGTTTTACCTTTGCGTGGGAGCACAATGTGCTCTCCTTACGGGATATCGTGTGCATCCCGTTACAAATTGATTTTCAATTCTTCTCAACCAAAAGAGTGCAAAAAAAGAACCCGATAATTCGGGTTCTTTTGCTTTGTACTTACGCGCCGAATACCTTGAGGACAAAGCCTGCGGCAACAGCGGAGCCGATGACACCGGCTACGTTCGGGCCCATCGCGTGCATGAGCAGGAAGTTTGCCGGATTGGCCTTCTGACCCTCAACCTGCGAAACGCGGGCTGCCATCGGAACGGCAGATACACCGGCCGAGCCGATCAGCGGGTTTACCTTGCCGCCGGTCAGCTTATACATAACCTTGCCGAACAGCAGGCCGCCGACGGTCGAGAATGTGAACGCAATCAGGCCAAGGATGATGATCTTGATGGTCTCCCAGGTCAGGAAGGTGGACGCAATCGCCTTGCAGCCTACCGACAAACCGAGGAAGATGGTGACGATGTTGCACAGCGCGTTCTGCGCGGTGTCGCTCAGGCGGTCGGTTACGCCGCACTCACGCAGCAGGTTGCCCAGCATGAGCATGCCGATCAGCGGAGCGGTATCCGGAATCAGCAGGATAACAATGATGGCAACTGCGATCGGGAATACGATCTTCTCGGTCTTGGAAACCTGACGCAGCTGCTCCATCTTGACCTCGCGCTCCTTCTTGGTTGTCAGCAGGCGCATGATCGGCGGCTGGATAAGCGGTATGAGCGCCATATACGAGTACGCCGCAATAGCAATGGCGGGCAGGTAATCCGGCGCCAGACGGGAAGCGACCAGAATGGAGGTCGGACCGTCCGCACCGCCGATGATGGCGATGGCTGCCGCTACTGCGCCCGGGAAGCCGAGCACCAGCGCCAGCAGGAATGCAGAAAAGATGCCGAGCTGTGCCGCTGCACCCAGCAGCAGCGAGGACGGGCGCGCGATCAGCGGGCCGAAGTCGGTCATGGCACCGATGCCCAGAAAAATGATGGACGGATAAATCGCATGCTGGACGCCCTGATAGAACACCCACAGCATGCCGGGACTGGAACCGTCAACCGGTGCATTGAGCAAACCGGTCAGCGGCAGATTGGCCAGCAGCATGCCGAATGCAATCGGAACGAGCAGCAGCGGCTCAAACTTTTTGCCGATACCCATGTACAGCAGCACGCATGCAATGATGATCATGATTAGGCTGCGCGGGTCCTCCGCGAAGGACGCGAAGCCCGAGCTTGCCAGAATGCTGCCTAATGCACCGAAAAACGAAAATTGCATAGTACGCGCCTCCCGTTACATCGTGCAGAGTGCTGCGCCGGTCTGTACGGAAGCGCCCTTCTGTACGCAGACAGAGCCGACCGTGCCGTCATGCGGTGCGCAGATCTCGTTCTCCATCTTCATGGCCTCGAGAATAAACAGCACATCGCCGCCCTTAACGGCCTGACCTGCCGTGCATCGGATATCCAGAATGGTGCCCGGCATGGGCGCTGCGACGGTCTCGCCACCTGCAGGCGCTGCTGCGGGTGCTGCTGCCGGAGCCGGCGCTACCGCGGGTGCCGGTGCTGCTGCAGCCGGTGCCGGTGCGGGAGCCGCGCCGGTCGGAACTGCGCTTACCGACCCCTTTTCTACTTCTACTTCAAACTGCTTGCCGTTAAGCGATACCTGATATTTCATGTTTCTTTTCTCCCCTTAAACCGCCTTGATGGACTTAAATACAAGCTGATCGAGCGGAATGCCCGTTTCGTGGCTGACGATAGCCATAACGCAGGCCGCCTCCACCTCGCTGACGCCTTCCAGCTTGACCTGCGGAGCAGGTGCCGGTGCTGCTGCCGGAGCTGCAGCCGCCGGAGCCGCTGCACCGACCGAAGCCGGATGCGCGGTGTGCTTTTCGAGCGCGCCCATCACACGGGAAATAACAGCGATGACACCCCAGAGAAGTGCCAGCATCAAAAATACAATAACGATACCGGACAGGGCGATCATGAGCGCGTCCAGTACGCTAATCGGATCGTGTACCATGCTCACTTAACCTCCTTGAACGAATAGCTTGCGGTGAAGGTCTGTTCCCGACGCTCAAAGAACTGCTCTGCCTGCTGCGGGAATGCGATATAGGACAGGACGTCCTCTTCACTGCGGGCATGCGTGCCGAGATGCTCGCGTGCAGCCGGAAATTCCGGCTCAAGCGTATCGGCAAAGCGGCCGGTCATCGGCTGCTCGTCGCCGAGCACCTGCTTGGCGAGTTCGGGATTGACTTCGCCCGGTGCCTTGCCGTATTCGCCGCGGATGTAGCTCTTGATCTCCTTGCCGATCGACTTGTAACGGCCGCCGAGGAGAACGTTGACCGTTGCCTGTACGCCGACCATCTGCGAAAGCGGCGTTACCAGCGGCGGATAGCCCATATCGGCACGCACGCGCGGCGTTTCGGCGAGTACCTCATCGAGACGGTCGATTGCGTTCTGTGCCTTCAGCTGTGCCACCAGATTGGACAGCATGCCGCCCGGGATCTGGTACACGAGCGCATCGGTCTTGGTGGACAGGACATACGGGTCGAACATACCGCTCGCCGCGAACTTGTCCTTGACCGGCACGAAAAATTCGTTGATCTCATGCAGCGTTTTGGAATCCACGCCGCAGTCATAGCCCATCTGCTGGAGCGCGTAGACCATGGACTCGGTCGCCGGCTGGCTGGTGCCGCCCGACATGCACGAGGTCGCACAGTCGATGCCGTCCGCACCGGCTTCCGCTGCCTTCAGATAAGTCATATAACCCAGACCGGTGGTCGCGTGTGTATGCACATAAACCGGAATTTTGATGTTCTGCTTGAGTGCGGTAACCAGGTCATAGCACTCCTGCGGAGACATAATGCCCGCCATATCCTTAATGCACAGCGAGTTACAGCCCATGGCTTCGATCTGCCTGCCGAGCGAAACGAACATCTCCAGATTGTGGATCGGACTCAGTGTGTAACAGATACAGCCCTGTGCATGGCCGCCTGCCTTGAGACATTCGTCCACAGCGGTCTCGATGTTGCGCAGATCGTTCAGCGCATCAAAAATACGGATGATATCCATGCCGTTCTCGATGCTCTTGCGGACAAAACGGCGCACGGTATCATCCGAATAATGGTGATAGCCGAGCAGGTTCTGACCGCGCAGCAGCATCTGCAGCTTGGTGTTCTTCATGTGAGATTTGATCTTGCGCAAACGCTCCCACGGATCCTCATGCAGATAGCGCAGGCAGGAATCAAAGGTCGCACCGCCCCAGCACTCAATCGAGTGATAACCGGCCTGATCCATCTCATCGAGAATGCCCTCAAAATCCTCAAACGGCATTCGCGTCGCAATCAGCGACTGCTGCGCGTCACGCAGCACCGTTTCGGTGATGTGCATTTGTTTCACAAGTATGCCCCCTCCTTCGGGAAATAAATGGGTTTCATGATTCCCCTCATTAACCCCATATATATAATTGTATCATATCACTTTCTGCACCCGCTTGCAAGATTATGATTTTTTAATTTTGCACAGCTGCACTTTACTTTTTTCACCGCATTCGGAATTGACTTTTTGCTCTCAATGCAGTAATATAAATATATCGCGTGCTGCGATTCCGCACGAAAGAGCCGCTCGCGAAAACTTTTGTTTTTATGTCTCAGTAGCTCAGTTGGATAGAGCACATGCCTCCTAAGGTTGCGTTACAACGGCCACCTCAAAAAAAACTAAATAAGGGATTGCAGTTCGACTTTGATCGGGCTATAATCATATATCAGACACGTCCATATAGCTCAGCTGGATAGAGCACACGCCTCCTAAGCGTGGGGTCGGAGGTTCAAATCCTCTTATGGACGCCAGTGAACAACGCCGAAAGCCTTTGTTTTCAAGGGTTTTCGGCTTTTCTTATATAAAAAGCTACGAAAAAGCTCTTTCACTGTATGAGATAAAATTCTACTCCAAAATTTGATTTTTGACAACCCCTCCAGAATCGAACGGTTGTTATAAGACAAAATCGCCAGCTAATTTTTAGCAGAAAACGGGCTGTTCTTGCTAATGAAAATGCCCTTCCTGCTAATCAGCCCCAAAATCGTGCCAAAAATCCAGCTAATCAAAAAAGGCGGATGTTTTGAATACCATGCAGTTATAGCAGATAAAATTAAATATCGTTATGTACATAGAGCGTCTATTTGCCCCGCATTGGGGATGGATAGGCGCTCTTTTTTTATGCCCAAACCCATGGGCAAATACAAGAGATTGGAGGTGTTTTATTTGAGCAAGCCTGTTTATACCGCAGACAAGCCGAGCGACTGTCATTACTGCTACTTCTGGACGAATGGCAGAAAGGGCTGCCGTCTGGGTAGAAATAATTGCTACTACTTAATCTCTTTGCCGCCGAAACCCAAGTCGGAATGTGATGGCTGTCCCTATGGGCGAGATCACCCGTGCATTGGTTGGTGTACGAAGAAGGTTATGCGTGAAGTGGGGCTTCGTTGATATGGATGTGTATGAACAGGAATACCGCTTCTACTATTTTGCCCGATGTCCTTACGAAAAGACGGATACGACTTTCCGCAGCATTCCGCTGACAACAGAAAGTTTTCCGCAGAAAGAAGGTGGTGAAGCCGTGTGAGTTTTGATTATTTTTACGGTCAGCAATCCGATCTATTCACATTCTATCGAGTTCCGAAGGTGTTGTTCACGAACGAGAGGTTCTGGAATATTTCTGCCGATGCCAAGATGCTGTATGGCATTTTGCTTGACCGCATGAGCCTGTCTGCCAAGAATGGTTGGATAGATAAAAACGGTAGAGTGTATATCATTTTTACAATCGACGAAGCGAAGATGGCTCTGAACTGTGCTGAACAAAAGGCTATCAAGCTGCTCAGTGAACTTGAGAAGAAAGCAGGATTGATTGAACGTAAGCGCCAGGGTTTGGGAAAGCCCAACCTGATCTATGTGAAGAACTTTATCTCTGCTGTGGATTCACAACTCTTGAATTGTGAAAATCACAATTCTGGAACAATGGAAATCACAACTCAAGAACTTCCGAAATCACAATGTAATAATACTGATATTAAAAATACTGAATTTAGTGATACTGATTCTATCTTTCCTTCCGGAAATGGTGGAATGATGGACGAGAATGACCGGTATCAAGAATACTTTGATTATTTCTCGGATCAGCTTAGTATGGATTTGTTGAAGAAGGATTACCCTTACGATTCCGAAATGCTGGATAACATTCTGGAGTTGATCGTTGAAACAGTTTGCACGAAGCGACCGTTGATTCGCATTGGTGCAGAGGAGCGTCCGGCAGAAATTGTCCGCAGTCGGTTTATGAAACTGAATGCCGAACACATTCGATATGTTATGGACTGCTTCAAGGAGAACACCACAAAGATTAGAAATATCCGTCAGTATATGCTGACTACGATATACAATGCGCCGACGACAATAGACACCTACTACGATGCTCTTGTTCGGCACGATATGTCACACGGATATTTGGAAGGAGGATTTAAGAAATTGAAAATGAAGCGAGAGGAAGGAGAGTGACGATAAATGTCGAAAAAAGCAACCATCATTGCGGTGGTCAATCAGAAAGGAGGCACTGGAAAGACCACCACCACCGAGAATCTGGGCGTTGGCTTGGCTCTTGAAGGAAAAAAGGTGCTTCTGGTAGACACCGATCCCCAGGCTTCCCTGACGGTCAGTTTGGGCAATCCCTGCCCGGATGATCTGTCTCCGACACTTTCCGATCTGATGGGAAAGATTATGATGGAAAACCCTATTACTCCCGATGAAGGGATTCTTCATCATCCGGAGGGCGTTGATTTGGTGCCGTCCAACATCGAACTCTCAGGTATGGAGGTAGCACTGGTCAATGCCATGAGCCGGGAAACCATTCTCCGGCAATACCTGGATACAGTCAAACAGAATTATGATTACATTCTTCTTGACTGTATGCCGTCTTTGGGTATGCTGACCGTCAATGCGTTGGCAGCTGCCGACAATGTGCTGATACCGGTTCAGGCAGCATACCTTCCTGCAAAGGGTCTGGAACAGCTGCTTGGAACCATCAACAAGGTCAAGAGGCAAATCAACCCGAAACTGAGGATTGAAGGGATTCTTCTGACGATGGTGGACAGCCGCACCAACTACTCCAAAGACATCAGCAATCTGATTCGGGAGAGCTACGGCGGAAAGCTGAAGGTTTACAAGACCGACATTCCCCGCTCTGTCCGTGCAGAGGAAATCAGCGCAGAGGGAACCAGTATCTTCAAGCATGATCCCAAAGGCAAAGTTGCCGAAGCCTATAAAATTCTGACGAAGGAGGTGTTAAACAATGCAGAAAAAAGGCGCAAACATCAGCTTGAAGGGGTACGATGATATTTTCTCCACCGATCAATCCAGAGCTGAAGCCCAGCAGGAGCGTGTGCAGGAAATTCCGCTTTCTGAGCTACACCCCTTTGAGGGACACCCCTTCCGTGTGGTTGATGATGAAGAAATGATGAAAACGGCAGAGAGCGTCCGAGATTTCGGAGTTCTCACTCCTGCGATTGTCCGTCCTGACCCCGACGGTGGTTATGAAATCGTTTCTGGTCACAGGCGGCACCGGGCATCGGAGCTTGCGGGTAAGGAAACCATGCCTGCGATTGTTCGTGACCTGGACGATGATGCAGCCATTATTTTGATGGTTGATGCGAATTTGCAGAGGGAGAGTATCCTGCCGAGTGAAAGAGCATTTGCTTATAAGATGAAGCTGGATGCGATTAAACATCAAGGTCAACGCACCGATTTAACTTCATCCCAAGTTGGGATGAAGTTGCAGGCAATGGATATAGTCGGTCAGGAGGCAGGAGAAAGCAGAAATCAGGTACACCGTTATATCCGTCTGACCGAACTGATTCCGGAACTGCTGGATATGGTAGATACGGGTCAGATCAAATTCAATCCTGCGGTGGAGCTTTCCTATCTGGCAAGTGAAGAACAGAAGGATTTTCTTTCTGCAATGGATTATGCTCAAGCAGCTCCTTCCCTTTCGCAAGCACAGCGAATTAAAAAGCTCGCACAGGAGGGCGAGTGTACGCTGGATGCGATGTGCGAGATTATGAATGAAATCAAGAAGGGAGAGCTGGACAGAGTAACCTTCAAAACGGATTCGTTGCGAAAATACTTCCCGAAGTCCTATACCAACAAGCAGATGGAGGATAAAATCATTCAGCTTTTGGAGCAATGGCAGAAAAAAAGAGAAAAATCAATGGAAAGGTAAGGTAAAAAATGTTTACACCCAAAAACATTCAGGGCGCTTTGGAAGAACTCTACGACCTTTGCGATCCTGATTATATGGTAGATATGCTCGTAAACTACAGTGAGGAGTTCGATGATATTTCTCCTGCGCTTCTGGCAAAGTCGTTTCAGAAAAATGCCGAGATGATTAGCGAGTATCGAGTATTGTCCTCTGCTGGTGAGGGTATCGACTATCAGGGAAAGGTACTTCTGAACAGCAGAGCCGTGCGGCTTCTGTCCTATGTAGAAGATATGAGCGGCGATGAAAAAGTTCGCACGATTCAGAGCAAGGAGCTGTGGTTAGCAGAAGATATGACATTCTATGTGGTGTCCTGTATGTCTACGATCACGATGGACAAGGAAGAAGCCATTTGTCTTAACGAACACCGCAGCGTGGTTACTACGGTGGAATGCGAGGACGATATTTTCTTCGACATGGGTTCCCTGATTTGCGAACTGGACGATATTTGCTTGTTCGAGCTTTTAGCCGATGTGGATGCGACTATTTATGAACTGTAACAGGTTCATGGATGGTCGCTTTTCTTATTTCCAAAGAAACGGAGGTATCGAAACTTGAAAGAATACGATGTGAAGATCACCGAAACCTTGGAGAAAACGGTTACGGTGCAAGCAGAATCTCACGATGCGGCAGAGGAACAGGTTAGAGCCGCTTATTACAATTCGGAGTACATTCTGGACTCCGAAAACTTTACCGGTGTTGCGTTCGGCACGACCGAGGAACGGGAGGTTCAGAAAGAACAGGCAGATACCATGAATGTGTTGCTGGTAAAGCCGTTCATGTATCCGCAGGCTGTGCAGATCGGCTGTGAGCTGGAGGATTTGCAGAAAGCCGTAGGTGGCGATATTGAGGCAACTTATCCGTTCAATGAGCCGGTTGCACTGGTGATGCACGACGAAGGTAAACTCGTAGGCAAAGAACTGAACCGTGCGCTGCGTGATGATGACGGCGATATTTATGACATTATCGCCGGTGATTTTCTGGTTGTGGGATTGGGCGAGGATGATTTTTGTTCTCTGTCCCCGGAACTGATGAAGCAGTTTGAGGAACACTTTCATCAGCCTGAGACTTTTGTACGCATGGGGCGCAGCATTATGGCGCTTCCCCTGCCGGATGACATGGTGAAGAAAGAAGATGCACCTGTCAAAGCTGATTCGGTTCCCCACAAAAGTAACCCTGACCGAGATGTTCTGTAAGGAGGTTCTTATGCAAAGAAATTCGACGATTGGAGAGCTGATGGAGCGAAAGCGGATTCAGGATGGTGCCAAGGAGTACCAGGGACATACCTATATGGACTTGGCACGATTTGATGACGCCACCAAGCACATGATTATTTTCGATGTGCTGACCGATGAATCGCCTGTCGGTTGGAAAGGCGAAAGAAATCGCCTGTATTTGAGCGATGTGGGTTATCAGAAGGCTCTGGATAACCAGAAAGCTGGCAATATCAAGATTATCAGCCATGCCGCAGTTGCCAAGGGCAATCTGTATTACGACCACAGAGATATGGCACGATAATCTGTTCACTCTACTGCTTGCAGGAGGTGATGAATCATGCAGGAAGAAGTTGAAAACAGAACAGTAAACCTGGCGATCAGCACAACCAAGCTGACGGGGCGCACTATCATTGCCGGTATCCGCAAGTATTTGCAGCACCGGGAAAAAGTGAAGATGAAAAAGGCACGAGACCCTGCCGTTCATGGAAAGCAATCCGTGAAACAGCTTTTGGGACAGAATCAGGGTGCTACGAATGTTGAGATCGACAAAGAGAGTATCCGTGATTTTGAAAAGCTCGCCAAGAAGTATGGCGTGGACTTTGCCGTAAGAAAAGATAAGTCCGTTGATCCTCCCCGGTTTCTTGTTTTTGTCCGTTCTAAAGATGCAGATGCTTTGGATGCAATCTGCAAGGAACATCAGGCAAGGGCATTAACCAAGAATGAAAAGCCGAGCGTTCTGGCGCAGCTGAAGAAGTTCAAGGAAATTGTCGCAGCGATTCCGAAGAAGGTTCGAGAGAAGAAACAGGAGCGTGATCTGTGATGGATAAGAGAAAAATGAAAAAGCTCCTGATTCTGAATTTACCGTATTTTCTGGTAGGGTTGTTCGCTACGAATTTAGGAGAAGCATGGAGATTGGCTGAGGGGGCAGATTCATCTGCGAAAATCCTCAGCTTTTTTCATGCCCTTCCGATAGCCCTGAACAATCCGTTTCCCAGCTTTCACCCGTTGGATTTGCTGATTGGTATTCTCTGCGGCGCAGGACTTCGGCTGGCTGTCTATCTAAAAGGCAAAAACGCAAAGAAGTACCGACACAATGTTGAGTACGGTTCTGCTCGTTGGGGAACGGCAAAAGATATTGAGCCGTTTATTGCACCAAAGTTCGAGGACAATGTGATCCTGACGAAAACGGAGCGGCTGATGATGAGCAATCGCCCGAAGAATCCTGCCAATGCCCGAAATAAGAATGTTCTGATTATCGGCGGTTCGGGTTCCGGTAAAACTCGCTTTTGGTTGAAGCCAAACCTTCTCCAGATGCACAGTTCCTATGTGGTCACTGACCCGAAAGGCAGCATCGTGATTGAGTGCGGCAACGCCCTTTTGAAGCATGGCTACACCATCAAGATTTTCAACACCATCAACTTTCAGAAGTCGATGCACTATAACCCATTTGCCTATATCCATTCAGAAAAAGACATTCTGAAACTGGTGACAACGCTGATTGCCAACACAAAGGGTGATGGAAAAGCCGGTGATGAGTTCTGGACGAAGGCGGAAACGCTGCTCTACTGTGCCTTGATCGGATATATCCACTATGAAGCTCCGGTTGAGGAACAGAATTTCTCCACCCTGATTGAGTTCCTGAACGCAATGGAGGTGCGGGAAGATGATGAGGAGTTCCAGAACCCGGTGGATCTGATGTTTGAAGCCCTGGAAAAGAAAAAGCCGAATCACTTTGCAGTCCGTCAGTATAAAAAATACAAGCTGGCTGCCGGTGATATATGCTCTAAGTGACTTCTTAATCATGATTTTGTCATGGTTAGTGAAGCAATCACTTAGAGCATTTTTGTTTCAGGAGGTACAGCCATGAGAAATGAAAAAATTACCCCACTGTACGAGCGCCTGAGCCGGGACGACGAGTTACAGGGCGAGAGCAATTCCATATCCAACCAAAAACAGATGTTAGAGGATTTTGCCCGCCGGAATGGGCTGCCAAACCCTATGCACTTTACCGATGATGGTATCTCAGGCACCCGGTTTGACCGCCCCGGATTTTTGGCGATGATGGAGGAAGTGGAGGCAGGGCGTGTAGAGGCAATCGTCATCAAGGATTATTGTGCGATAATAGGACTAAATCAGAAAGACCTTGAAAATCAAGGCATTCTGGCTTAGTCCCTTCTTTTTTTGACCGAAAACAAAGGACTTTCACAATAATCAAGCAAGCCGGAGGGTGCTGCTGCACACTTCCGGCAGAAGGAGGATATAGTGGGTGCTATCAAAGTCTTCTTGAAGGAGGTTCTGCTTCCAATCGCGCTTGCGTTCTGCCTCGCGTCATTTCTCAAGCCGATCTATATGCCTGACGGCGTATGTGACTACTTCCTTATGTGGATCTGCGTCGGCTTGCCATTCGGCATCCGGAGGATGTGCCTCTGGCTCGTTCCCAGCGGCTACGGTATCTCCGGCTCAGTCGGCATCTTCGCATTGAACTTAATCATAGGCGGTCTTATCGGAGGACTTGCCTTCTTCATCGGGCTGCTGCTCGGTGTCATTCATACCATCCGAGAAATCATCTGAACTACATCGTAAACGAAGAGGGTTTGTTTCTTCTCCAATTTGGAGTAAGAAGCAAACCCTCTTTTTTTGTTGCCCAAAAGCCGCAATATTTGCTGGCGATGCGGCGAAAGAAAGGAGTTTTTAAGCATGAAACGCATGACAGCCGGTGATCTGCAAGCACTGGAATTGCTGATGCAGACCACACCCGGCTTTGAGCATTATGACAGCGGTGTGGATGGCATTCTCCCTGAGTGCCGAAGCTGCCGTTTTCATCGTCCCTTCTGGAAATATCAGTCCTGCGTGTTTGCGGAGTGTCCCTACTGCTGCAATCCCGTTTCAACCCTCAAAAATCAAAGTGGCACATCTGATGCCGGAAAGGAAGCCAGTCATGGATAACAAAATCGAAATCTTCAAGAATGAACAGTTTGGTGAGGTAAGAACGATCCTCGAAGGAGAAAAAGTTCTGTTCTGTGCGGCAGATGTTGCAAAGGCACTCGGTTACACCAACCCGAACAAGGCGGTCAACGACCATTGCAGGGCTATAACGAAACGTTCTACCCCTATCAGCGGGAAAGTTCAGAGTATCAACTTCATCCCGGAAGGAGACGTTTATCGGCTAATTATTCGCAGCAACCTTCCTGCGGCTGAAAAGTTTGAACTGTGGGTATTTGATGAGGTCATTCCTACCATTCGCAAGACCGGCGGCTACATGACGGACTCCCTTCTGGAACGCATTCAGAAGGAACCTGCGGTCATTGTGGAGTTTGCTCAGGCGTTGATTTTGGAAAAGAATCGCGTAAAGGCTCTTGAGTGTGAGCTGAACACGGCAAAGCCCAAAGCTGATTACTACGACGCCTTCATCAATCCGGATGACTGCACCAATATCCGAACGACGGCGAAGGAACTGAAAATCCCGGAGCGCAAGTTCGTCCAGTTCCTTCTCAAAGAAAAGTACCTGTTCCGCTCTCCTTCCGGGCAGCTACTTCCCTACAACAAGGACAGCAATGCCGGACTGTTCATCGTCCGCGATTTCGTGACGTACTGCTACACCGGTTCTCAGACCTACTTCACGCCGAAGGGCAAGGATGTCATTCGGATGAAATTCCAGAAAAAGTGCGGCGAAGAACTGCTTCCCAATATGGCAAGGTGATTTCTGTGGCAGTCTATCGCGTAAACAAGAATCGTGGCTATACCGTCATGGCGAACTTCCACCTCCGAGACAAGAGCCTGTCACTCAAGGCAGTCGGTCTTCTCTCAAAGATGCTCTCGTTTAATGATGGCTGGAAGTTCTCAACCAAGGGACTTTCTGCAATCTGCAAGGAAGGTCCGGATGCTATTCTCTCCGCGCTCCGTGAGCTTGAAAAGCACGGCTACCTCGTCAGGCACCGGCAGAGAGACGGTAAAGGCAGGATGAGCAGCACAATCTTTGAGATATACGAAGAGCCGCAGGAGTCCACGCCAGAACGGGAAATGCCACACACGGAAAATCCATGTGTGGAGAAGCCAGATGTGGATAATCCACGCGGGGATAAGTCCGCACAAATAAATACTGATCAAGTAATTACCCAAGAAAGAAATACTCTCTCAAAGAACTATCAATCCATCAATCTTGATGGGATGGACAGGATGGATGAGCGAAGCGAGTATGAAGAGATTATCAAAGAGAATCTTGATTACGACATTCTCTGTCAGGATCCGAAGTTCGATAAAGACCGCTTCCGGGAGATCATGGACATCATGCTGGATGCCGTCTGCTCTACCGCTCCGACCATCCGTATCAATGGCGAGGATATGCCGCAGCAAGTGGTTAAGTCCCGCTTTCTCAAGCTGAATAGCAGCCACATAGAGTACGTTCTGGAAGCAATGAACAAGAACCCGTCAGACATACGCAATATCCGTGCGTACCTTTTGACTGCTCTGTATAACGCTTCTCTGACGATAGACAATTACTATTCCGCGCTCGTCAACCATGACTTTTACGGGCAGGACAGGTCAGCAGGGTCAAAGAAGCCCAAAACCTACGATTATAGCCTTTGTGAAGACACTCTTTAATGAATACCATCGTGAGCATTGCTCGGAAAGGAGGACATTGCAAATGAAAATTATCTATCGCCGGATTGTGCCGCCTTAGCTTCGGCAGCAGTCCCCATAATCATTCCAAGGAAAGGAGGTAAACACAGCAATGCAGGATGAAGTCAACACCAAAGTTGTTGCAATCATGATCAAGGGCGGCAAAATCTCTGCTGAGGTGCTGAAAAAGGCTCTGGACAAGTTCGTTCAGGAGATCGAGAAGGCGCAGAAGCAGATGCAGCAGCCCAAAACCTATCGCGGCAAGCAGTCCATCAAGCATCTGATGAGCCAGAACGCCGCCATCTCCAACATCGAAGTGACGGACGGCAACATCAAGTCCTTTGAGCGGACTGCCAGCAAATACGGTCTGGACTTTGCGCTCAAGAAGGACGTTTCCGTTGAGCCGCCCAGCTATCTTGTCTTCTTCAAGGGACGGGACGTTGATGTCATGACCGCCGCCTTCAAGGAGTTCTCTGCCAAGACTGTTAAGCAGAAGGAACAGCCGTCCATCCGGCACAAGCTGGATCAGGAGAAAGCTCAGAGCAAGGCGCAGCACAAGGAGAAGGTCAAGGTCAAAACCAAGGATCGGGGTGTGGAGCTGTGAACAAATCCGATCTGAAGAAGCTCGTTCTTCTGAACCTACCGTATGTCTTCGCCTTCTATTTTGCGGATAAGATCGCCGCCGTGTTTCGTCTCGCTCCCGGCACGGAGTTCATCGACAAGCTGACAAACGGCTTTGCCGTGTTCGGTACTGCCTTTGCAAATCCGCTTCCCAGCTTTCATCCCGTCGATCTGCTCGTCGGTCTGGTTGCCGGTGCGCTACTCAAGCTGGCGGTCTACGTCAAGGGCAAGAACCGCAAGAAGTTCCGGCAGGGCGAAGAATACGGCTCTGCCCGATGGGGCAAGCCGGAGGACATCAAGCCGTACATGGACCCGGAGTTCTCCAACAACGTCATTCTGACGCAGACGGAGTTCCTGACCATGAACAGCCGCCCGAAGCAGCCGAAATATGCCCGCAACAAAAATATCCTTGTCATCGGCGGTTCCGGCTCAGGTAAGACGCGCTTTTTTGTCAAGCCAAACCTGATGCAGATGCACAGCAGCTATGTTGTGACTGACCCGAAGGGTACGGTGCTGGTGGAGTGCGGCAAAATGCTTGAAAAGGGCGGCTACGTCATCAAGTCGCTGAACACCATCAATTTCAAGAAATCCATGCACTACAACCCATTCGCGTACATCCGCAGCGAGAAGGACATCCTCAAGCTGGTCAATACGATCATCGTCAATACGAAGGGAGATGGCGATAAGTCCGGCGAAGATTTTTGGGTGAAGGCGGAAAAGCTCTACTACACAGCTCTCATCGGCTACATCTGGTACGAGGCACCCGACCACGAGAAAAACTTTACTACCCTGCTCGAAATGATCAATGCCTCGGAAGCCAGAGAGGACGATGAGACCTTCAAGAACCCAGTGGATGTCATGTTCGATGAGCTGGAAGCCCGCGATCCTGACCACTTTGCGGTTAAGCAATACCGCAAATACAAGCTGGCGGCTGGTGTTGTATGCTCTAAAAGACTTCTTAATCAATCGGTTGGGAAGTCTCTTAGAACACACAACCTAAAACCGAAGAAAGGAGCGCAAGCTATGAGAAAAAACGAGAAAATCACAGCTCTGTACGAACGATTGAGCCGTGATGACTTTGGCAAAGATGATGACCAACAGCGTGAGAGCAATTCCATTTCCAATCAAAAAGCTATGTTGGAAGAGTTCGCCGCCCGGCAGGGCTTTACAAACATTGTCCATTTCACGGACGATGGCATTAGTGGTACTTGCTTTGACCGTCCCGGATTTTTGGCAATGATGAAAGAAGTGGAAGCCGGGAATGTGGAGTACCTGTGTATCAAGGACATGAGCCGCATGGGTCGTGACTATCTGAAAGTCGGTCAGATTATGGAAATCCTGCGTCAGCGTGGCGTTCGCCTTATCGCCATCAATGACGGCGTGGACAGTGCCAGAGGGGACGATGATTTTACCCCTTTCCGCAACATCATGAACGAGTATTATGCCAGAGACACCAGCCGTAAAATCCGTTCCACTTTCCAGTCCAAAGGCAAGTCCGGCAAGCACCTCACAGGCACGGTCATTTACGGCTATCTCTGGAACGAAGCCAGAGACCAATGGCTGGTTGACCCCGAAGCCGCAGAGGTGGTCAAGCGCATCTTTTCCATGACGATTGACGGCTACGGTCCGTATCAGATCGCCAGCAAGCTGAAAGAAGA